>QQUD01000266.1 GCA_008501785.1 Chloroflexota bacterium | reverse complement strand
GAATAATGAATTGTGAATAATAAATTGTGAAGGTTGAAGGTAAGCGTTCAGTCCCAGAGGTGCGACGCACCTGAACAGTTACGATTGAAGTTAAGCGTAAATCATTTTATTGCCTTATTTAAAGCCGCGACGGCCACCACCTCCGCTGCGGCGCGAGCTGCTGCGGCGGCTGGAGCTGCGCGAACTGCTGCGACGGCTGGAGCTGCGCGAACTGCCTGATCTGCGAAAGCCACCGGAACTGCGCCCGCCACCAGTGTAACCGCCGCTGCCACTGCCTGCTGATGGGCGTGGAGGTCGTATCGACTGCGATTTGCTCATGATGTCTTTCATGATGGTATCCATCGATGTGCCCGGTTTCCACTCTAGTTTTGAGAAATGACCACCACCCCGAATGACCACATCGACCGGCTTGGCGTCACCAACGGCCGTATTTAACATCGTTGTCATGCGGCTGCTGGCTGATTCCAGTGAGTCGGTGAGCTGATCGGACAGGCCTTGCAAACTGATGCCGCCCTCCTCACTTATTACTGGTGTTTGTGGACGGGGTGGGCGTGGCAGCCATGAGCCTTGCTGCCAGCGACGTCGCCACCGGTCAGCGCGTCGAGAAGTGTGCGGAAGGTGGGGTTTGTTTTGCCAGGGTGTGCCGTTGGGATAACGGCCGTTTCCAATCCACCCCGGCACCTGCACCCCCATCGCCTGCACCTGAGCCAACAGCGTTTCATCCACACCCAATGCCACTGCGTATGCAAAATAGCGCTCCATGATGTCTTGCGCTTCGACCATCGTGCCAAACCGGCTAATTTCTTGCAGATACGCTTTAAAACCGAGCCACTTTTTCGCTTCTTGCCTGCCCAACTCTGACAGCGCTGCTTTTGGCCGTTCAAGCTGCCGTGTCAAAAAGACCATCAATGCAAATCCACCCCCCATTACCAGGAACAAAACCGCCGGATTGCGATCTGGGCTGATGCCACCGCTGACAAATGCGAACATGAAAACGGCCGTTCCCACAAACCAGATAAACGGAATTACTTTCTTGAGGTTTGTGCGCCATTCTGAGTTACCACTGCCATAATAATGGCTCACCATTTCTTCACCCATTGCTGCGTATAAGTCTGGAATGGCTGTTGGGAGAGATGGCGCGAGTTTTGCTAAAGAAACCGATTCACCCAGAGAGAGAAGCGGCTGCAATTTATTAAACAAACGGGCAGCGTGCAGCGGAACCGTCACCGATTCGCCGCTGGCACTGGTGATGATTGAACCCATGCCAATTTTGTGATCCACGACACGCTCGACGGTTAATTCATCATCCATACTGACGCGAATGAGGCCGAGTGTGGCCAGATGCAGCAATGACGCGAGTATGCCCTTGGCGGTCGGCGTTTTATCAACCAAATATGCAACGATTCCTGGCGGCAAGTCGGATGGCGGCGTGGTGCGATAGCTGCCCATTTTTTCGCGCAGTTTGCGACTGCCCCACAAATACCAGCTAACGATGGCAGCAAGAACGGCCGTTACGCCCGCCCCAATCTTGCCCACCAACCATCCCAAATCAATTCGCGCCTGCCGCACACGGTACGCGTCTGCTTCGGCAAATGCCGCTTCTAATTCGACTTGCCACGCTGGTTTGCTGGCGGTTGTGGCCGATTCAGGGAGCGTGAGATCGATTTGCCATGCGGTGTTGGGGGAAACGGCCGTTTTCGGCACAACCACAATGCCATTACCATCACGAGACACATCACCCCCGCTAATTGCCACGTCCTCTAGCCCCAGGCCACCCGGCAGCAGCAAACGTACTTGCGTTTCTGTTACCAGCGCATCGTAGCCTGGGATTACCGTCCAGGAGATCTCTTGCGTGCCATCTTCGTTGATGCGGATTGCGCCATCTACCAGATACACGAGTGTGAACGTGGTCGATTCGCCACGCACCAGTTCGGGGAAGCTCCATTCAGCAACGGTTTCTCCGGCTGCCTCTTCTCGAATGCTGACCTCGTCCCGCCAGTCGAGAAATTCTACCCAACTGCCATACCGATTGACTTCTTCAACAGTGTAACAATTCAGGCAGGCTGCTAACCTATCTTCGGTAAACCGGAGCGGCTGGTCACCTTCGTTGATTTGCTCGATGGAAATGCCATCGGTAAAGAGCCAGTTAAGTTTGCGAAAACCACTGTACATCACACCTTCGTTGACGGTAACTTGCTGCTGTTCGGTGATGAGTAAACGGCCGTCTTCCTGCACCACCATCTCCACACCTATGCGATCCAGCGTGTAGTCGAGATTGGCAGTATCTTCAACAATTTGCCAGGGTTGCAGTTCGGCAACAACCAGTCCAGAGGGGAAATCGACGATGATTTGGAAGGGGGTGCCGTTGGGAATACGGCCGTTTGCTGTAAACACAACCTGCGTTCCGCCATCCAATTCTGAAAATGTCGTTTCGTATTCTGGACCAAATGCAATACTGTCCAACTCGTTTTGACCCAAGAGAAAAGGCAGGTTAACGGTAACGGTGCTGGCTTCGACATCAACACCGCTGCGATCTTCAGCAACAGCTCGCCATTCTAGCGTGTGCATGTCTGAGTAAACCCATAATCCACCAACAACGTCATATTCCACCACAAAGATCTTTTCGTCGCCCCACTCCGTTGGGAAAAATTCCCATTCGACATAAACGGCATCTGATTCCCAATCGACCCCATAGGTGAATGGACCATTGCCTGAGCTATATGGTGAAACGGTTTCAAACGTATCGCCGCCAGACACACGAATATTTTCAATTTCAGCCACAAAATCCAACGGAATTTCGGCAAAGCCGGTGCGGAAGCTGTCCCTAAAGTAAACGTGCTGTGTCTCACGTACCGAAAACGTGCCATCTTCGTTGACGGTGATTTCCACATCGTAGCGTTGGTAATCCAAATCAGGCGTTTGCGCCTGGGTGGATGACACCATCACAAAAAGTACGACAACTATCATTGGAAACATGAGCAAAACTCGGCGAATATTCATTGGTACCTCTCCACAAAAGGAACGCAAGGTGTTTAACATTGAGGTGTCTTTTATTATTTTTTGGCAATAACGGATGGGAGTAAGGAACGGATGATTAAAAGAAAAGAAAATCCGCTCCTTATCCATCCGTTGTTGCCTAATTTGAAAAGAATGTACAGTAAGCATACAGATTTAACGATCAAATATCGATCCTATCGTATGCGTTCCATTGAGGATCGTTTGTTTTTCATATTGTAGGCGTCTTGTCAACGGGATTGTGTCGTGTTATTGTGCAGTAAGTTCTGAAGTGTGCTGCACATTCTTAGGTGCATTGTACTTCAATAACAAAAGAAGGTGCAGCGCACTTAGGAAAGTGCAATGCACCTAAGTTTAGCAATTATGTAAACAATTCGAGGTTCCTGTGAAACAATTATGCACGCGTTTTTTATTCCTTGTTGTCATTATTTTTGGGCTGATAACGGCCGTTTCCTGCCAAGCGGAATCCGATCTGCTCCACACCCACACTTGTCTACACCCACCCGCAATTA
>QQUD01000639.1 GCA_008501785.1 Chloroflexota bacterium | reverse complement strand
TGCCCTACATCTTCTACTTTTTGCTGCTAATGAGCAGCGGCTACATGATGCGCGGCGTCGTTGCCGAAAAAGAAAACCGCACCGTTGAAGTATTGTTAACCAGTATGAATGCCCGCACGCTCATGATCGGCAAATTGATTGCGATGAGCATTATTGTTATGATCCAGGTGATCGTTTGGATCGGCGGTAGTGTTTTAATATTGCAACGTGGTGCAAACTTGTTAGACCTTGCTGCGTACGATTTTCCACCCGGATTTTTCATCTGGGCACTGCTATTTCTATTAACAGGATATGTGATGTTTGCATCTATCATGTCGGCGGCAGGAGCCATTGCCAACAATATCCGCGAAGGCGGACAGGTAACGTGGCTGCTCGTCATTCCACTGATGCCAACCTTAATGTTTGGACGCCTCTTTGTCGAAGATCCAAATGGCGCAATGCCCATGATTTTGAGCATGTTTCCGTTGAGCGCACCCAGTGCTATGGTGACACGCTTGGCCGTTGCCGACGTTCCGTTTTGGCAATTAATTGTCAGTTTGGCTGGCGTGTCTATCACTGCATACATATTTGTGGTGTTGTCAGCACGCTTTTTCCAGTCCCAAAACTTACTTTCACAACAAGCGTTTGATTGGCGTCGGCTGGCCACCGGTTGGCGTAAATAAACTTCTGATACAGGTGCGGCGCACTTCGAAAAGTGTACCGCACCTTATACTCACAAACTAACTTCCTAACAAAAACTTTTTTCTGGTAAACGATTCGTTTACAATACGATATGCAAAAGCATCCATGACGATGTCTGGTTTGCCCGTTTGGGAATGAATTGCCAATTTCTAGTATTTCAAGTTAGGGAGGATTATGCGCCAATTTATTGTTAAGCATCGGCTCTTTGTTTACTTGTGGTTCATACTGAGTTCATTTGTCCCCATTGGCTGCCGATCCCACCTACCAGCAACACCACCCGATAATATTACAATTCAGCTTAAATGGGTTCATCAAGCACAATTTGCTGGATTTTATGTTGCTCAAGAAGAGGGCTATTATGCTGAAGAAAACATTCAAGTCACATTTCTGGAGGGGGACCAGAAATCTGGGATGCCATGCATGATTTGCAATTAGACCAAGGTTTCTTACCGGAACCGGTCAATGTGGAGAGCGAATATACGCTACAGTTTCTCAAAACTATCGACGAGGGTAGTCCATGAAAATGACTGTTCGACTCACAATTTTATTTCTGATCTTTGCCCTGATCCCGCTGCTTTTTACCAGCTATTTTGCTTATGCGAATAATCGACAGCGCATCGAGGTAATGAGTTTAGCCCGACTGGATAGCATCAATTTATTAAAGACGGCTGAATTTCAAAGATGGATAGATAATGAATCCCAAAGTTTACGAGATATGGCAAGACGGCCGTTAATTATACAATACGCCTCTGTACTGACAGAACCTGATGAGCTTTTTCCCGTTTCCGAACTACAAATCGCCAGCAAAGCCATTTTAGATGACCATTTTGTACCAACCCTATCGGAAGAAGGTGGGTTTACCGAATTGTTTCTGCTGCATCCTAAAAGTGGGGTTATTTTTGCTTCCACAAAACAAGAAAACGTCAGTAAAATTCGCGAACATGAACCTTATTTTGTGAGGGGAAAACAAGAAACTTATGTGCAAAATGCTTACTATACCCTGAAACAGGGCAAACCTGTAATGACAATTGCGACACCAATGGTTAACGAAAACGGCCGTCTGATTGCCGTGCTGGCCGGTCACGTTGACCTGGATGAAATGACAACTATTATGCACAAAGGGCAGGAAGCGGACAGAACCCTGGAAACCTACATCATCAACAAATTCAACTATTTCATCACCAAAAGTCGCTTCATGCAAGATACAACCCTCACCCAGGTAGCCTATTCGTCAGGCATCGAAAACTGTTTACAGCAAAATAGAGGCAGCGGATTTTATACCAATTATCGCAGCATTTCCGTCATAGGTGTTTATGAATGGTTGCCAGAGAATGAATTATGCATCTTGACCGAAATTGATCAGGCTGAAGCATTTGCTCCAATTGTGCAAATGCGCAACACATTTTTAATGATTGGTATTTTTGTAGCAAGTGTTATCACTGTTTTTGGCATATTCTTTGCTAGGACCATTACGAACCCAATTCTTAGATTGGTTGAAGGCACTGAAGCCATTGCTCACGGCAACCTGAACTATCGGATACATTTAAATTCGAAAGATGAAATTGGTCAATTAGCAGAAACCTTCAATGATATGGTAGCATCACGACAACAGGCAGAAAACTCATTGCGTGATTATCAAGCCAATCTTGAACAAATCATTGCTGATCGGACCACCAGTTTACAAGCCAGTGAGGAAAGACTTTCTCGCATTATTGAAGCCTCAAACACAGGTATTTGGGATTGGCAAATATCGACGAATGAAGTGTATTACTCTCCACGTTGGAAAAGTTTGCTCGGCTATGAAGACCACGAAATCGAAAACACATTTGAGCAATGGGAAGTGCGCCTGCATCCTGACGACAAGCAGCGAATGCTCGATGCGGTCGCCGATTTTCTCGAAAATCCAGTTGGCAATTTTAATCAAGATTTTCGCATGAAGCACAAAAATGGTTCGTACCGTTGGATTTCGAATCGATCCGCTGTGTTATTAGACACTGACCAGAAACCTTTCAAAATGTACGGCTCACATCTTGACATAACAGAATGGCGTGAAGCGGAGGAAGCTTTAGCACAAAAGGCTGCGGCTCTCACACAATCAAATGAAGAATTGCAAATGTTTGCCTATATCGCTTCTCACGATTTACAAGAACCATTACGGATGGTTTCGAGTTATTTGCAATTATTAAGTAGGCGATACAATGATGCGCTTGATAAAGAAGCTCAAGAGTTTATTCACTTTGCTGTAGATGGCGCAAAACGGATGCACCAACTAATCAATGATTTATTGGCATATTCTCGAATTGGCACACGAGGAAAGGAATTTACGCTGGTTAATTGTCAGGAGATTCTTGAAAATATATGTCGGCTCATGCAATTTACAATTAGCAACAACAATGCCACCATCACATCTGGTCCATTACCAATCCTCCTGGCAGATGAAAGCCAATTGAGCCAACTATTTCAAAATTTAATCTCTAATGCAATAAAATTTCAAAACGACGCACCTCCAGTTGTACATATTGAAGCGCAGCAACAAGAAGATTGTTGGCTCTTTTCGGTGAGGGACAATGGCGTTGGCATTGAACCGGAATCTGCCTCAAGAGTTTTTGATGTATTTAAACGGCTCCATACAAGAGATGCGTATCCAGGAACAGGGATTGGATTAGCTATCTGCAAAAAAATTGTTGAACGACACGGCGGAAAAATTTGGGTACAATCACAGCCTAATGAAGGAGCAACCTTTAATTTTACGCTTCCTGATTCAAGCATTATTACCGAAATACGATAAATTACCATGATCAATCAACCTTTTTGGGTTCTTATTGTTGAAGATAATCCGGGAGATGCC
>QQUD01000543.1 GCA_008501785.1 Chloroflexota bacterium | reverse complement strand
TCAGTTCCATCAGCGAATCACAGATGGATCGCACAAAATTTTTATTCTGCATCCCCATCATCGCCAGGGCATGATCCATATTCCAAATCTCAGATGTTGAGGGGGGTCTCTTATAAGGAATACTGCGAATGAGATGCCATAAAAAAACAAATAGATTCCCAAAACTCTCTTTAAACTGCTTCGATTGAATCAATTTAAAAAATGTCGATGAACTCAAATCTATGGACATGAGGTAATAAATTGGATGTTTGGGAAGTATGTTTTCGAAACCAGCATTCGCAATCAATTTGCTTGGGGCCTTTCCTGGGCTACAAAAGATGATCTGATGTCCTTTTTTTGCCAGCTCTCTGGCAATCGGCAAGGACCGTGTCAGCAGTCCAAGATCATTAGAAAGAAGTGTTGTGAATAAAAATTTTCTCATCAGAGATTCCAAAATCCCTTCCACTCGGAATACAATCGATGGCCCTCTTTTGTGCGGAAGATTGATTGTCCATCAATAAAGTCACTATCTGAAATATCTTTCCACTTGGCTCTAAAGTCCAATAATGTTTGATGGCTTTGCTTTAGCTGCTCGCGCCATATCGATGACTCGAACATATCTTTACTTTCTCCGTCATTGCCAGGACGGTCTAAATCCGCAAGCACGCCAATGGGATGAAGTGGCCACAACATATCTCCTTCAACACACGTCAGCGCCAGGCGATCATTTGTGGGAGGCGGTACAGGTGGTTCTACTTTCCACAAATCGTGTTGCGCCACAATCGCCGCACAACGATAGATTTCCTCTACACTGAAAAGTGAATTTGTCGGGGAATCGGGTTTTTTAAGCTGCTTCAGCAAAAATCTTGCATTCTCAGCACCCCCTTTCATGTGATCCATTCGCTGATTTTTCTTCATTCTAGTTAATTCATCAGCTTCATTGATGTGACCCTTCTTTTCCAACGCACGAATTTCTTCTTCCATGACTCGTTCTATAAAATAGGAATCATGCGTGAAGCAAAATGCTGTCGCAATGCGTCTCTCTGTTAACGACAACTGCTCACTCTCGGCAATTTTCATGACGTTAGCGAACACAATCCATTCATGTTCCTGGCGATTATCTGCTGGTAATCGCCACGCCTGCCAATGCTGCCACGTTGCATTCGCTACAACACATGCCACAATGCAGAGGTCCTTTCTCATTTTGGCGTCCATGACAGCAAGCAGCGCCTGCTCCATCATGATGTTATATCGCGATGGTAAAACACTTAGTGCCTGAATTCGGTCTCTGATATTCATAACTTTCACCTCCCTTTTGGCCTAACTGAATTGAAAACAAGACATCGATAGAACAGACAATACAGATAAGATGAATATCCAAATTCCACAGATCGTAATACCAGCAATCAATTATTTTTCTGCTGCGTAGTATCGGAAATCACAATAATCACCGCCTTCAGCAATCATTTGTGTTCGCTTGAATACAATGCCCTTTGGCAGATATTTTTGAATGTGAAAGTCTCCCTGACACAAAATAGGAGCTATCTCTGGAACACCCATTTGCGTGAGGAATTTAACCATGCCGCATCGCACAACATCAACGCCATAATACAGATCGCCTGACGGCGGGATGAATTCAAATTTCTGACCATCAGCCTCGTCTGCACGATTACTATCGGTGAACCATTTGCGTCGGTAGAGCAGGTGAAGTGTGCGGTTGGCATAAGTCGAAGGTGGCATTTACCACAGGAGCAGCGAATCTTATGGCTCTTTCAATCTGTGCATTTTCTATCATACTATCCCTCCTGACAGAATTTAGAACGCAACTATTTTGAAAGTGAAGTTCAATTGCATGATTCAGACTGACAAATCAGGTTCATGGAAAACGGCCGTTTCCTCATAATTCCCCCTTCTTCACTTCCCACTTCACAATTCATTATTCACAATTCATTATTATTATGGCTCATCTCCCACCCTCAAATAATCTTATCATCCGTCCCCGCCAACTGGCGCAAGATTTCAAGCTGACCGACATGGTAGGTTTCATGCCAATGCAAAAACTCGAGTCGATCCCCTACTGTGAAATTGTGTTCCTCGTTGTGAATGACAGCAAGATCATCAACCGTCGCCTTTTTCAATGCAGTAACGATGCGTTTTTGAGAATCATCAACAGCCGCCAACAATGTTTCAAAAGAAACCGCATCATCGGCATGGGTAACTGGCTCGGAATCGCGTTGGTAGCGGTCAGCTTGCACTGCCTCAAGGGCTGGCGGTTCGCCAAAAACAGCCAACATGTTGTTGCGACTGGCCATGACGTGACCGAGAATCCAGTTCATGCTGTTGCCGCGAAATGGCAGTTGCAGAACGCTGTCGCTGTGGGTGAGATCTTTGGTTTGTTGTTTGATGATCCAGTAGGTTCGTTCAAAAAGCGGGATTAGTTTTTGTGGGTCGGTCATCATTTTCTCCTAAACTAACCTCCCGAAGGTGCGGCACCTCTAGGAGGTTGGTTTTATTTACTACTCTGCGTCCCAGTATGCGAACTCCCCGGCGGCATTGAGAGCATTTTTATCCCATTTGGCGTTGCCAACTTCTCATACACACCTTGCGTGGGTGCAATCCAAACCGTGCCCGTCCCTTCAAACGTTTGCAGCAGCCCTTCTCCAGAAACAGACGTGGAAATCCAGCTTTTACTGCTTTTTTCAGCTCGGAATTGCACCCCTTCTGTCCGCATCAAGGCAAAATTGCCATCCACCGAAAGCTTTTCATTTTTAAGCACAATTTTACTGATTTCAGTTGAAGGGACCGGGGAGTACAAGACGGCGATACCACTCCCTTTTATTTGGGTTTGGAACAAACCTTCCCCCCCAAACATAGCAGACGATACATTTTTTTGAGCCACAGCCTTGATATCTAACCCAGACGTGCCAGCAAAGAAAAGCCCTTTATCCACAATCAATGCTTTTTCATTTTTCTCGATTCGATGCAGCAAGAAATGGCCAAAGGTTGGCTCAAGATAAATTTCGCCACTGCCATGAATTTCATTCACAAAAAATGATTCCCCAGAAAGCATTTTACGCGACAAACCCTTCAGCAAGCCACCACCCGAACTGGCTTTCATTTCCAGGCGGCCTTTCATGTAATACATTGCGCCAGGTTCAACCCGCGCACGTGAATTTTGCAGTGTGATCCGCACCATCTTCAAGCGCATGCCGCTTTGATTGGCAAAATACAGATTTTCGGCCGTTCTTACATCAGCCGAACCTGCTAAATTCGTGAACTGCACCACATCCACTTTTGTGCCATCGCCACTATCTGCTGAATCTAAGACTTCAAAACTGCTGTTCTCAACCATGCTGTCCTCCCTGAGAGATTGACTTTGCATTTACTGTCGCCACGATTATTATGAACCTTCAAATCGATAATAACGACATCGAATGAATTCGACGTCTGAGTCTGAAAACATGTTTATGGAAGTTAAATAAATAATCAGGTAATAGAAAACTACAAAATGTGGCCCTGTCATTCCCGCGCAGGCGGGAATCTACTCGACT
>QQUD01000602.1 GCA_008501785.1 Chloroflexota bacterium | reverse complement strand
ATACTCTTCTGCTTCGATTTCTGAGGATTGTTTTCGCCACAGTGGTGTTTGTTGGTTGGCTTGTTCTTCCCCCACATAAACTGGATAGCGTACAAAGTCAGAATGTTTCTTGACAATTTGCTTTAGCTTCCACTCGTTTGCAAATTCCTCCGCATTTTTACGCAAAGTAATGTGTAACTCTGTACCGCGATCTGTTTTGTCAGCCGATTCAATGCGGAACTCATCGCTACCATCAGAAATCCAGGCGGCAGGCTCGGCATCCTTTTGGTAGCTACGCGAAATAACGCGCACTTCATCTGCCACCATAAACACCGAATAAAAGCCAACACCAAATTGGCCAATCACATCCGATGGATCAATCTCAGCGTCTTCTTGCAGCTTTGACAAAAATTCTCGCGCACCAGATTGAGCAATCGTACCCAGGTTGTAAATTAATTCTTCCTGCGTCATGCCCACACCACTATCTTTGATGATGATTTTCTTTGGTTGGTCTTCCTCAACTTCTGGCACCTCAATGCGAATTGCCAGTTCGGCATCCGCATCAAGTACGTCACGATTTGTCAACATTTCAAAATGCAATCGTGTCATAGCATCGGATGCATTGGAAACCAACTCACGCAAAAATATATCTTGTTCTTTGTACAGGGAATGCACCAAAATTTGTAGAAGTTGTTTTACTTCTGCTTTAAAGTTATATAAATTGGATGGCGTTTTCTCTTGCACGCTCATATCGTAACCTCTCTTCACATGTAAAATTTAGTTAATTTTTAAATGGGGTGTGATAACGGCCGTTATCATACCCCTTCGCCATTAGAGAAACATAAGAAATCTTCCATTACAAATCAGTTAAATCAACCGATTTTAACTCAGAATTCGAGGCAGGAGCACGACCAACTTTTGCCATTTCTTTCCACGCTCCATCAATGCGAACACGCACCACATCTGCCGTAAAATCTGTGTTTGTTTCTTTGTCATTTAGCAACAACGAAGAACCAACGCCATAAATATCCACCGGTACGCTCAACCGTTCAAATCGATTGATTTTATCTGGGCCAAAACCACCGGTTGCCACAATACGCACATCGCGACAGTACGCTTGCGCCAACCCAATCCGCTGTGGAGGCAAGTCCCATGCTTGCCAAGCCTTATCCAGTTCCTGCCGCACATGAAAAACAAGCCGAGGCGTAACGCCCAAATCCAATTTGGGATCACCCAGAGGAGGTATCGTAACATCCCGTAATGTGCCGCTTGTATCCAATCGTACCCCGAACAAAACATACTTTTGCGCCTCATCCTCACGTCCTGCTTCTACTAAAGGGGCATACTTATCAAACATAGCCCGCATCACGCGCAGGCTGTCAGTCACAGAATCATTATTAAAATCAACCAATGCAATCCGCGAAATTTCTGGCGGTACGTATTCAGCAAAGGCCAGCATCGTCTCGGCCGTATCACTCAAAAAGCAAGCAATCGCGGCATGAGCAATCGTGCCACCAGCAGCACCACCCCACCAATCTCCCTGAGCATCAGTCGAGACAAACGAGCGTAAATGCTCTCCGTAATCCAGATTAAACCGATCAATAGCAATGTCATAAGCATAGCCATCCGCTGCCTGAACTTCGTGCAAATCGAAGCGTGCTGGAAAAAAAAGCACCTGTTTGCCCTTCGCAGAACGCAGCACATTAAACACATTGGTAGCAATGCGGCTGCTGCGGCTCAAGATACCCAACATGGGTGTTTCTAGGAGTGCAAAATCACGATACCTCCCCTGCACTTTTATTACCGGCTGCACACGCAGCGGATTGCCATGGTACTCAGTAACATCACCATCGTGTACTGCTTCTACCGTGAGGTTTTGCCAGGTTGAAACCCATTCCCCAGTATCGTCAAAATAGCCAGTGCAATGACGTAACATTGACAACGCTTTATCAACCCCAACAATGACGGTCCGTCCAGACCTGCGTGTAAAAAATTGCATTTCAATTTCAAGATCGCCTACATTCAAGCCGGTTACATCCATGCCAACATCACGAGCATAGGATCCCTGATAGCCAGCATTTGTGCTCACCCCTTTCAACATCGCCAAAATATTTGCAAAATATTTATCGGAATACCACCCCTGTCGCATTCGCTCAATATCTAGTTTAAAAACATTGTTTGTTAGCCGCTTTTGATTAAAAAGACTCATATATCCCTCTGGCCGTGTGTCTCTTTTGTATACATCAACCATAAAAAAGAGGTCGGCTTATTGCAGATCATAAATTGCTCAAATCAAGAAATGTGTAATATCATATAGTATCCATTATCGCAAACCCTAAACCTATTAAAAGAGGAGATTTAGAAAATGAGAAATTTGTATTGGATAGTAACCCTATTTTTGGGATTGATGTTGTTAGCCGCGTGTGGTGGTTCTGCAACCGAAGAACCAGCTGCCGTAAATGAAGAACCGGCAGCGGTAGCGGAGGAAGAAGAAACAGTTGTCGAAGAAGAGGAAGCAGTCGAAGAACCAATGGAAGAACCCACTGAAGTGCCTGTGGAGGAACCCACTGAAGCGTCTGCTGAAACTGAAGAAGAAATGGAAGAACCCACTGAAGAACCAATGGAAGAGCCTACTGAAGCGCCTGTGGAAGAAGCCGCCCCTGCAGGATTTGGCGACTTACCATTGAGCGGAACTGATCCGGAAACTGGATTGGAAATAAACCCTGATATGATAAATCCTGGTGATACATTTATTGCTCGAGGAATTGTTATCAGTATGAATCTCACGCCAGTTACTGAACCTGAGTTTTTAATTCAAGCACCATCAGGCACAAAATATAGAATGCGGACTCAAGCACTTGCTGACATGTTTTTTGATGATGGTACACAATGGAAACCGCATGAATTCCGTCAAGGTGTTGGTGCAACAGCTACAGTCACTTTAGATGCAAGTGCTAGTTTGTCAGATGTATCTAATACGGAAGACTTGATTTTGATTATAGTTGAGGAATAATTTACTAAAATAGTGGTGGGTTGAACTTTTGAGATGATGTCCAAATGGACATCATCTTTTTTTTTACCCAACCGTATATTTTGTATCATCTACGACACATTTTCGTATAGGATAAAATTATGCAGCTTACTTTGACTTTATGTTGAATTACATTTGATCTTATGCAAAGTAGTTGTTATAATGCTTTACGTAATCTTACATAATCATGTAAATCGCCATCTAAATTAACAAATTGGATGCATCTTATAATGTTCAATCAATTGAACAAAGCTATTAATTCCTCACGACCGCTCCATTGCCTGAAGCGGCCACTACGAGACAGCGGTGCTGCTACACGAAGATTCACTGCTTTTCGTTACATCCGTTTGGCATTAGCAAGGAGATAAGGCGATGGAAGAACTGTTAGGCGCTTTTTTAGAATATTTGCAACAAGAATTTAATTATTCATACAATACAACAGCCGCTTACAAAAACGACCTGAGTCAATTTGTCCGTTTCCTGGATAATGGATACTCTCAAATCGAGAATTGGTCTGAAGTAA
>QQUD01000571.1 GCA_008501785.1 Chloroflexota bacterium | reverse complement strand
ACAATGGCAATGAACACAACTTTAACGAAGGGGGCAACAGTCGTAAAAGTATGGTGCGTTCGGTAGAAAACAGCTTGCGCCAGTTAAACACGGACTATATCGACTTGCTCTATCTGCACATGTGGGACTTCATGACGCCAGTTGAAGAGGTGATGCACGGATTAGATGATTTGGTTCGGGCGGGAAAGGTATTGTACGTTGGTTTTTCGGATACGCCTGCCTGGGTGATGTCGTATGCGGTTGGTCTGTCAGAACGGTATGGCTGGGTGCGACCGGTGGCAACGCAGCTTCCATACAACTTTTCCAGCCGTGATCCTGAGCGTGAAATCATCCCGATGGGAAAGGCGTTAGGCATCACTGTCACAGCGTGGGGCTTGCTCAGCGGCGGTGAACTAACTGGTAAATACAATGACGACAATGACGAGCCAAAGCGATATGACGGGGCTTCGGATAAGGCAAAACGGGTGGCGTTAAAGTTGAGAGAGATTGCGGAGGAAAACGGCCGTTCCCCCGCCCAAATCGCCATCAACTGGGTACGCCAGCAAGCCAACGTCATCCCCATCCTTGGCGCACGCACCGTCGCCCAAATTCAAGACAATCTCGGCGCACTCGATTTCGAATTGACGCAAGATCAGCTAGAAGCACTAAACAAAGTCGAAGAATTCCGCCCCGGCTTCCCGCTCAGCTTCCTCACCAACGACCACGTGCGCGGCCTAATCTTCGGCAAGACTTTTAACCGAATTGATCACCCACAGTCGATAGTTTAGATTGTAAACGGCCGTTTTTGCCAAAATAAGAAATAGAACACAGATAACACAAGAATGGGATGAAGCAGTTGATACAAAGGCCTTTAAGCTGTTCAAGGATATCCAGGCTTCCTTTTCATCATTACTCATTTTGACGAGGAAACCTGTTTTCAGCAGACTCATCATTGTTCTAATTCTTATCTTTGAACTCTGGTTATTTAGGATCTGACACATGATAAATGTCACGACTTTTGCATGACTTTTGTTATGGATTTTGAAATTTTGTTTTGCTTATAATAACTTCAATCTGATAAAGATTGCGTTGGCATTTAGAGTTCAACACATTTTCATCAGAGGTGAAGCAAAACGTTTACAACAGAATCTTGCACAATCTTGCGTAAGCGGTGAGCGCGTAATATATTGTCCAGACATGGCGCGGAAGAGTGACCTGAATTGGCTGGGCGCGACGCTGATTACAGAATAAATTGATTGTGCAGGAGACTGATAAACGACAGCTTCGATTTATTGGACCATTTTATTTGTGCGCTTTCGGTTTTTAACTGGAAGCGCTTTTTTATGCTGAATCACCCCAACCGCCGCCTCCCGGCGTTTCAATTTTCAAGATGTCGTTTGCGTCTAGCTGTGCTGTGAATTTGCCTGTTAATTCACTTGTTTTGCCATCATGCGTGGCGCTGTTTTGGCCTGATAGACCGGGCTGACCGCCATGCAATCCGTATGGTTGGTGCTGCCGGCGTTCGCTGGTGACGGTGACTTGTACCGGTATCAAAAATTGGATGGAGCGAACTAAGCCATCTCCGCCGTGATGCAAGCCATTTCCACCAGAACCATGACGTAAACTGTATTCTTGAATGCGCAGTGGATAGCTGTATTCAAGGGCCTCTACCGGTGTGTTAAGCGTATTGCTCATGTGGACATGCATGCCGCTGCCGCCGTCTTGAGTGGGGCCAGCGCCGCTGCCGCCGCCGATGGTTTCGTAGTAGGCGAATTGGGTGGAAACGGCCGTTTCCTTATCCACCACCACACCCCCAAATGTCAAATTATTCATGGTTCCCTGTCCGGCTGCGGGAATGATGTTAGGCAGCGCCTGTGCCAGTGCGCCAAACACAACATCAACAATGCGCTGTGATGTTTCCACATTGCCAGCCGCAACCGCATGGGGCGGGTGCGGGTCTAGCAGAGACCCCGGTTCAATGATGACGGTGATTGGGTCAAAGGCTCCCTGATTCATGGGAATATCTGTTTCTAAAATTGCCAAAGCTGCACAGCGCAAGCAATATCCAACCGCTGATTCTGTTATGGCTGGTACAGCGTTCAAATTACCAGCAACGGCTGGTGTAGTTCCTGCAAAATCAACGGTTATTTCTGCACCATTAATCGTAATCGTGACTTGGATGGGTAATGAGCTGTCGGATTGCCCGTCGTTGTCAAGGTGGTCGGTGAAGGTGTAACGGCCGTTAGGGATGCGAGAAACGGCCGTCCGGGTCAATCGATTCGCGTAGTCAATGAGTGCGTCTGCGTGGACCAAACTTTCCTCAAGGCCATACCGCGCTACAATGTCCGCCAACCGCTGTGCGCCGGTGGCGTGTGCTGCCAATTGTGCTGCTAAATCGCCATCTCGCTCATCAGGTGTGCGTACATTGCGCAAAATGAGCTGCCATACACCTTCATTTCGTTTTCCAGCTTCGACGAGTTTGATGGGGGGAATGATGATGCCTTCTTGGTACAGTTCGGTCGAAAGTGGCATGGAGCCAGGAGACATGCCGCCCACGTCGGCGTGGTGGGCGCGGCTGGCGACAAAGAATTGGGGAGGTTGGGTGGTTGGATGGTTGGGTGGGTGGATATTGATGAAGACTGGGGAGACGATGGTGATGTCTGGGAGATGGTTACCGCCCTGGTAGGGGTCGTTGAGGATGACGACGTCACCGGGTTGGAAGGGGGTGCATTGGTTGATGGCGGCTTTGACTGATGAGGGCATGGCTCCCAAGTGAACGGGAATGTGTGCGGCTTGGGCTAACATACGGCCGTTTCCCAAAAATAAAGCACAGCTAAAATCTAGCCGTTCTTTGATGTTGGGGCTGTAGGCAGCTCTCTCCAGTGTCACCCCCATTTCTTCAGCAACAGACGCAAATAAATGGCGAAAAATAGATAGGGAAGCAGCGGTTGGGGTCATGTAATTTATCCTCAAAACAGTTAGGTATATTAGTGTATTGGGTTATTGGTATATTGGAATATTAGTAATTTCAATACACCAATAACTCAATACACAAAGCCCAAAGATTAGTCGACAAAAACAGGTAAATTTCCAAGCGCGACGATGTGTGACCAATCCGCGTCACCTTCGGTGAAAATGGCGGCGATGTTTGTTACTTCGCCACCCGCTTTTTCAATAATGCTTTCCATGCCTTTGAGTGTGCTGCCAGTGCTAATCACATCGTCGATTAAAATCACGTTTTTACCATTGATAAACGCGCCATCTTTTTCATCGAGATAGAGGGTTTGTTTGTTGCCGGTGGTGATAGAAACTGTGTCAGCAGTGAGGGCATTGCCCATATAGGTTTTGTACGATTTACGCAAGACGATGTAGGGTAATCCCATGAGCGCACTCATTTCGTAAATCAAGGGGATGCTTTTTGCTTCGGCCGTTACCAGCACATCGGCCGGTGTTGATTTTAACTGTTCAGACAAAGAAGCGGCGGCTGCTTTTACCACATAGGTGTCGCCCAGCATGTTAAAAATAGCAATCCGCACGCCAGGTGCGACTTCAAATA
>QQUD01001068.1 GCA_008501785.1 Chloroflexota bacterium | reverse complement strand
CACCACTGGCTTTGACGATAGCAAAGAGCGCGTTGATGTCTTTGGTGAGTGAGCCAAGCAATATACCAAATGTCGCCGCAAAAATGGCACTCAAAAGTAGAATGAATACCAGTAGCGCTGGCTGTGAACCAAATGCCTGATTAAGCAGCAAGATGACTACGCCCATTGTGATACTGATGATGATGCCCATCAATCCTTTTGCCAAAAAGACATCCCCGAGCGATGTGGGTGTGGCAACCAAAGCGCCCAACGTGCGATTTTGTTTCTCATCGACGAGCGAACTGGCAGGCACAATGCTGCCACCCAGCACAACGGCCATCAGCACCAGCAGCGGAACCATGCGTTCGTACCAGGGGTTGTTGTTCGTTTCACCTAACGGAATCGTATCGACTGAAACGGGGATGTCGCGCCCGCTAATTGTGGCAATGGCATTACCGAGTAATCCAGCAATGACGACGCGACTTTTAAGCAAGCTTTGCCCGTAAACAAACACATCTACCTTGGCCACCTCGCTGGTTTGTAACAAGGTGTCGAATCCGACAGGGAGCGTTAATCCCATATCGATGGCCCCGGTGGAAACGGCCGTTTTCAACCCATCCACCGACTCATACACACGTCCTGTTACATAATCTGTCTCCACAATCGTTTCGACTAACTGCGAATTGCCTTGGTCAAAGAAGCCGATCTTCGGCTTGCCTGAAAACAGTTCGCCAAAAGCCAGCGAAATCATGAGAGATGTAACCACCGGTACCGCAACGGCAAAGATAAAAAAGAAGTTTTTGGGTCCAGCAACCAGTTCTTTCCGTAGTAGAATAAAAATTCGTCGTAATTTCATCGTAATTTTCTCCCCAGGACCACAATGCCCAGCCAGAAAAATCCAAACCCGGTCACCAGCAAAATCAGTAAGTTCTGCCACACGTCAACCCAACTGGCGTTAAAGTTCATCACCAAATTCATCGTTTCGACCACGTAATATGAGGGAATGAGCTTAATCCAATTTGTTACCAAACTGGGCGCAATCGCGCTGAACGATGAGAGGCCCAACATGATAAAGGCCAAGATGCTCCAACTGACGACCGACATGAAATCTTTGGTCACAGAGGCGATCAGGAAGCCAATGCCTGTTACCAGCAGCGACCCTAACAGCAGCGTGACGATGATTATTAGCGGTTCTTGCATCAGTCCGCCGGTAACTATTGAAATAAACAGCACTTGGATAAATGCCAATCCGATGCCAAACACGCCTTTGGCTGTAAAAAGTTCGCGCAGCCTCATGCGGGTCATCAGCAGCGCGGGCAGGGTGCGTGCGACACGTTCTTCTGTGATCAAGTTTGCTAATCCCATCATTTCTGTCATGAGCAAAAAACTGGCAAACAAAGGCAACATCTTGTCGCGCGGGGCAATTTGTTTCCCGGCTAAATTGGGACCCAGCACTTCTTCGGTGACGGCAATATTGAGCGGTGTACCATTTAGGTAGTAGGCAATGTCGTTGAATGCCATTGTGAAAACAGTTGAAAACGCATTGACGACTTCTTGCGGCTCGTCTGGTTGGAAGTAGATTGGAATCGTTAAATCGTGGCCTGCTTCCAACTCGGCTAATGCATTCTCGGGCAGCGCAATCCCGGCAATGAATTCTTTTTCGAGAACGGCCGTTTTCAACGCCTCCTCCGACTCCGAAATGGTGTTTACCTCAATGTCCCGCTCTGCAAACTCTTGTGCAAAAATTGGGGGAATCGCAGCTGGCGCATAAATGAGCACACGAACCGTGTCCTCCACTTTGTTGGGCATCAAAAAGTAGATGGCAATGTACATCACAATGCCTAATGCCGTGATGACCGCAAAAAGCTGATTGCGAAAGTACAGCTTCACATCTTTGATGAGTAAGGTTTTGACAATTTGCCAGTTCATTCTGTTAACCCTCTGCCGGTAATGTCGATGAAAATATCTTCGAGCGTGGCTTCTTCGCTGTGAATGGTGACGACTTTTTCGTTGGCGAATAGGTCGTGAACGGCCGTTACCGTTTCCGCCTGGTCCATCACAATTTCACGGGTGAGAAGACGGCCGTTTTCGCCCATCAACTCAGCTTTCAGTGCCCGCTTGCCGTAGGTTTGCTTGAGGGCATGGGGGGTGTCTAGTGCCACAATCTCCCCTTGGTCGATAAATGCTACCCGGTCTGACAGCTTGTCTGCTTCTAGCATGTCGTGTGTTGTCAGGAATACGGTTGTGCCTTGGGCGCGTTCTTCTAAAATGATGTCACGGATGGTTTCTGAAGATACTGGGTCCAGTCCAGCCGTCGGCTCATCGAGGAAAAGGATGCGCGGTTTGTTGACGAGAGACCGGGCCACCATCAGCCGCTGCTTCATCCCTTTGGAATATTCAGCAACGCGATCTTTTTCACGACCGGCCAACCCAACCCGCTGCAACAGCGCCATCGCATCAAACTGTTTTACGCCAAACAGATCGGCGAACAAGTTCAAGTTTTCCACGGCGCTCATCGTTTCGTATAAATTGGGATGCTCAAAACAAACCCCAATTTGCGCCTGCACTTTATCGGGCAGTTTGGTTACGTCCATTCCGAGCAAGGTGGCGGAGCCAGACTTGGGACGCAGCAGCCCGGTCAACATGCCTACTGTTGTCGATTTGCCTGCGCCGTTTGGCCCTAAAAAACCCAAGATTTCGCCTTCTCCAACGTGGAAGTTGATTGAGTTAACGGCCGTTAACTCCCCATAACTGTACGTCAATGAGTCTGCCTGGATAGCATGTTGTGTCATGATCACTCCTTCAAAGAAATAAATACAAAGACACAAAGGGACAAAGATACAAAGGAAGAAAAAGAAAATGATGCAATCTCTTCTTGCTCTCTGCGATCTCAGCGCCCTTTGCGGTAAAAATCTTATTTAAACCCAACGCGCTGCACCGAGATAATCGTCAAGCCCATATTGTGCATCTTTTTTAGCAGGCCAAACAGCGCGGACTGATCGGTAACGTTTCCACAAAGCACAGATATGCCATTTGGCTGCTGATCAATCATCATGCCATCAAACCATTCGGCCCAACTGCAATCCAGATGCCCTTCAATCTCGACACGATAAATCGGCGTCGGTGGTTGGTCGGTGGTTTCACCATTCATGTTTCACCGTTCATAATGGTATTGTATGAAAATTTTTGTAGGTTGCCCCCACAGGAATTTGTGGTTTGGGGGAGATTGGGGATTAGGGACTGGAGACTTGCGACTGGGGACTAGGGACTAAATAATCCCTAGCTCTTTTGCTTTGGCGGCGGCTTGTAACCGTGTGTTTACTTGAAGTTTGCTGTAGATGTTTTTGGTGTGATAGTAGATGGTGTTTAGGCTGATGGTCAATTCTGCAGCGATTTCTTTGTTTTTGAGGCCGGCGGCGATGAGGCGAAGGACCTTGATTTCGCGAGCTGTTAGCGGTGTGACGAGGTGAGGGGAGGATGATGGAATGGCTGATTGGGGAAGTGGCTTGTCCTGATTGAAAGCGGTGAGAATTTGGCTGGTTTGGGATGTTTGAGGATTGATTTGTTGGAGAAGGGGGAGGAGAAAACGGCCGTTATCCACAAACGTTCTCACCAAGCCTCCTGGTTCAGCCAGGGTGAGCGCTTCATTAAGTGCTGCAGCGGCGGCATCCGGTTGATTTTGCAGATGGCGTAGTTCGATAAGCAGCAGCAGCGCACTGATGATGTCACTGGTTTTGTTGCCTGTGCGGGTCAGATTGAGCAATTCGTTAATAATCTTTTCCGCATCGTCAAATTTTTGTTGAGCTAGCAGCAGTTTAACCAAAACGCCATATTCCGATTCGCGGAGGGGATTAAATGGGGCGTCAGCGTTTAGATTGCGCTGCTGTGCCCATTTGATTGCCCGATTCAAATCTCCTTGCACCAGATAAAGATACCCCTGAAATGCCTTTACCGGAATCATGATCCAAGGTGGCACATCAGTCTTTTTCGTCATCTGTTCAAACTTGTTGATAATCGCCTGGATGCCCTCCCAATCCCGCTGTGTGAGCAGCACACGTGCTTTAATGAGATGGCTCCAGCCTAACATGCCCAGATTTTTTCCTTCGATAGTGATTTCTACACCTTTGTTGACGAGGGGGAGCGCTTCATCTATCCGATTCCATTCGCTTAATATTTCACCTTGCAGCGAGTTGAGAACCCCGACCATTGAAGTATGGTCCATGTTGGTGCGTTCGGCTAATGTGAGCAGTTCTTCACTGGTTGCGAATGCTTGTTGCAGCAGGCATTTTTGGCGGAGAATGGCCGTTAACTTAAACCCTGCTAACAGTGTCAAATAGACATTTTCTGCCTGATATCCGGCTTTGAGTGCATCGGAGAGCGTTTGCAGGGCGGCATCAGCTTTGCCAAATAGACTGTATGCATCGCCAAGGGCGGTGGCAGCAATACAGCGCCAGGTGGCATCGGCTGCTGGCAATGAAGCCAGCGCCTGTTCGGCAAACGGAATAATTGCTGCTTGGTCTCCAGCAAAAATAGCCACATAGGCACGGGCCGCGGCAATGCGTCCCCGGATTGGTTCTTGTGACGCTGGCGGCACTTTTGTCACCGCTTCGTCAGCGATATCGAGCATGGCTGCGGCTTTTTGATGATGCCCGATGACGACCAATGCCCAGGCCTGAAAGATGAACAGGTGGGGAAACGGCCGTTTCTGTTCTTCTGGCAGCGCGTCTAGCCAGCGCAAAACTTTGCCCATTTCACCTTTTACCCAGGCCGTTTCGGCATGTTGGTTAATGAGGTCTGCGGCCTGCTCAACGTTCATGCTTTTGAGCGCGTGGTCAATCGCTTCATCGGGATAATTGTTTTCGGCAAACCAGCGGCTGGCTTGTTCGTGTAACGGCCGTATCCGCTCAGGATGCACCTGCTGCAACCGCTGCCGCAGCAAATCAGCGAACAAATGGTGATAACGAAACCAGCGCCGTTCCTCATCAAGTGGCACAATAAAAAGATTGGCCGAATCGAGCTGCTCTAAAATAGTTTGTGAGGACTGAGGACTGAGGCGTTCGCACAGTGACGCACACATGCGGTCGAGAACGGCCGTATTCAACAAAAATTCCTGGATATGTGTGGGCTGTTGGGTAAACACTTCATCGATCAAGTAATCCATCACATAACGGTGACTGCCGGTGAAGTTTTGGATAAAGTCACGGTTTTCGGTGAAGTTTTGCAGCGAAAGACCAGCCATCTGCAGCCCTGCTACCCAACCTTCCGTGCGGAAGTTCAGCGCTGAAATCATATCAGGACCGAGGTCGATGCCAATGACATCGTGTAAAAAGGCGTAGGCTTCCTGTGGTGAGAACCGCAGATTGTGTGCCCGGACTTCGGTGAGAATCCCTCTGGCCCGCAGCCGAGACAGGGGCAAGGGGGGGTCGGTGCGACTAATGAGCACCAGGTGTAAATTGGGTGGCAAGTTTTCAACGAGGAAGGCAAGCGCTTGTTCGACGATTTGGTTTTCGATGAGGTGAATATCGTCGAGGATGAGAAAAATGGGGTCGAGGGTGTCGGAAACGGCCGTTACCCCATTCAATACCCCAACCAACAAAGATTCCCAATCAACATTGCCGGGAGAGTGAAAACTAGTAGGAACGCCACTACCAATCGCTTCGTCTACCGTTTGTAAAGCCGCCACAAAGTAGGCGAGAAACCGAGCTGGGTCGTTGTCTTCTGCATCGAGGGAGAGCCATGCGGATTTTAGATTTATAATTTGGGATTCACGATTGACGGCAGAATCGACCCCCAATCGTAAATCGTAAATCCACTCGGCAATCGTTGTGGTTTTACCAAATCCCGCTGGGGCGGAGACAAGCGTAATTCTACGACCTTTTTCGTATCCACGATAGAGTTTTGAGATTAATTTTGTGCGTGGCACTGCGTTTGGTCGCAGTGTCGGAATATGAAGCTTCGTTTGTAGTAGTGTTGTCACAGTCTCATTATATGCGATTGTGCTGTTTCTCACACATTTAGATATGTGTAATTGAATTCATACGTGTGTTTGCCGTTTTCATCAATTGCAATAGACATCGACCCTGTTAATCCTGCCAATTCACCTGTAGCGGAGTCAGGTACGACAACAATTGTAAGCTGTTGGTCGCCCTGACTCATCAAGCCGTTGTGTTGGAGGGTGAAGGTTCCAGAACGGCCGTTTAAGGTCCCCGTCACTTTTTCAATCGCCACATACCCGGCTGATTCTGCAACAGATGTTAAAGCAGTGAGCATCTGCCCTTTGCTGCTGGCCTGCAAATCACCTTCAAATTGTTTATCGAGGGACATGCGTCCTAAATTTTCTGGTTGTGCTGAATCACCCTGATCCAGCGGTTTCATCGTCACTTCAAAAGTTCCGTTTGCATGTTTTGTCATCATTACCTCATTAGACATGTTACTAAATAAGAAATGGAACACAGATTTTCACAGATAAACACAGATTTGTTTCTTTTATCCTTCGGCTATGCTTAGGGTAGGTTCTGTGAAAATCTGCGTTAATCTGTGTTTGAAACCCTTCATTATTACAGTTACAGTGGGTTTTGTTGTAGCCAGAGTTGGCGCATGATTTGCAAATGTCCGACGTGAACGGCCGTATGCTCCAACGCATGTAACAAACACCAGGATACTGAAAATTCATGATTGCTTTGTGGAGAAAACCGCATCAAATCTAACTTGTCCAGCGAGAGTTGTGCCAAAATTTGCTCACTGTGAGTCAACACTTCATCCAATCGCTGATCAAGCGCGTTTACAGTCAGGCCAGTTGCTTCAAACTCAGTGGCACGCACCCGGTCTGAGCTGTCTTGCCCTACCAAATCGCCGATCCAGTAACGCTCGGCTCCCGCAACATGCGTCACCAGCACATTGATTGAATTCATCTCTTCCCCCGGCTCCCACTCAAGCGCTGCCTGTGGCAATCCGGCATAAGTTTCTTTGATCTCTTCGTGCAGTTTATGCAAACGGTTCATGAACTCTTTGGCAAATAGAATCATTGGTTCTCCAGGTGTCAGGTATCAGGTGTCAGATGTCAGCCAGAAAAGCTGAAAGCTGATTGCTGATGCCTGATAGCTAAATATTTCCATGCAAAATATGATACACCACGATGCTAAAGGCGACGTGGACGTTGAGCGACAGCCCTTTGCCATACATGGGCAGGAAAACGGCGGCGTCGCATTCGGCGAGGGTGGCTTTAGTGACGCCGTGGTCTTCGTGGCCGACGACGAGGCAGGTTTTTTCGGGGTAATTGTAGCTGTAGTAGGGAACGGCCGTATTCGCCAACTCCACCGCCACAACATGGTAGCCGTTTTGTTTGAGGGTGGAAACGGCCGTAACCGGGTCTTGCTCATAGCGCCAGGGAACACGCTGGCTTTTAAAGCGTCCCACCTTGTCAATCGTGGGGTGAGGTGGCCTGGGTGTAATGCCAGTGAGCACCAACTCCGTCAATCCGGCCCCATCTGCCACGCGAAACATCGAGCCAACATTCGCGGGATACTCAATGCTTTGCAGCAGCCCCACAATATCATATTCAGGTCTGTTTTTACGCTTGTAGTTGCGTAAAAAGCGTTTTAAATCTGTGCCAATCAAAGGTTTCATAATCGTAATTGTAGAGAAATCAATGGAGGAAGGCCAACTGTTGATGATGTCGTGTTGCAACTGATTAGCTCCGGAATAACGACAACGTTTGATTATGTTTCATGGGCAAGTTGTAATGCTTGCACATAAAGTTGATCGCTGATGCGAATTTTGTTTGCGATGAGTTTGTCCAGCAATGGTTTAACTTCTTTAACGAGGCCTGTATTTTTGGCTTGTAACAATACACCAATGGTTCCGATTGGATGAAGCCCGTTCAATTTTACAAAGCGTCGCCCTTTAGCATCATCAATGAGAATGTTTGGAACGCCTTTTTCAAAAGCAAGAACAATTGCTTCAGCTTCGCCAAGATGAATATCATTTAGTAATAATTGCACGGCAAGTTCGTTGTTAACTGAAACGACTCTATCTTTAGCAAAAATTCGTATCGTTTCTGAGTGTGGTTTCCCTTCAGTTGTTGCTTCATCAAACACAGCACGGGGAATGAGAATTTGTTCAAATAGCTTGGGCAATAATGCCAAGTTTTCAAGTATAGCAAGCGAAATTAATGGTGAGGCATCAGCGACAATATTCACACCGAAAACCTATTTAGTTCGTCTGCAAGATCAGAAGGATCGTAATCTATGACGGGAATATTTCTCTTATCAAGTTCAAGAAGAAACTGTTCTCGATTCATGCCTGCAAGGTCTTGAGCCTGGCCCAGGGTAAGTTTTTGACTTTGAAATAGCTGTAAGGCAGCCCACAGTTTTACTTGTGTAGCAAATTCATCTCTGCTTTGATTTAACGTATGCAGCAACCCTTCAGATATTTCAAAATTTATAGATGTCATGTTCATAAGCTTTTCCAATATCATTTAATGATAAGAGTATACAATAGCTAACTTTAGTATCGCAACTTGTGTGTGAGAATTTGATTTTCCTAAGGT
The DNA here is from genome assembly GCA_008501785.1 of Chloroflexota bacterium. Next base: position 5,276 of record QQUD01001068.1, on the reverse strand, counting down.
TTGTCGAAATCTAAAGAATGCGTGTGTTCTTTTTCGCAATCTCATTGCATCATCCACACTGATTTATGTTACACTGAAACAATCCAATTAAATTTGTATCCCTTCACCCACAAAAGGAGAATTTACATTGGCCCACGTTTCTCATAAATTATCGAATTCGTTTGAAGGTGCTCTAGCTGGTGGTGGCGATCCCGCTACCTCTCCCCTGTATGTTTTTGGTCCATTTTTGAAGCTGATTGTGGTGGCTGGCGTGGCGCGGGTTACGTTTGGCGCGAGCATTTGGCTGGCGGTGTTTACGATTGCGATGGTGTCGGCCATGTACCGGCTGGTGATGCGCTGGGTGGTCGATGGCAGCGGTGGCAGCGGCCTCAGCGAAGATGAGTTTGGCAGTTGGGCGGTGAAAATCAATGCTGGCATCACGTTTATCGAATATACGCTTACATTTTTGGTGAGCATGGCTGCTATGGTGACGTTTGTTGCAGATCGGTTCCCGCTGCTGAATGAAAAATTATTTGGGTTTCAGTACCGGACGTTTGTGGCAATTGTGTTGAGTGTTTTTACTGGCTGGCTGGTGAATCGCGGGCCGAAGGTGGCAGCGCGGGCGTTTGGTCCGGCGACAGCGGCCGTTTTGCTGCTGTTGTGGACGATGGTGATTGCCACGGTTTGGCAGCGTGGTTTGCATTTGCCGACTATTGACCTGAAGGCGTTTAGCCCGCAATTTGTAGGGATTACGTTTGGTGGCTATGCGCGTATTTTGGCCGTGATGACGGGCATTGAGATTTTTGCGAATCTAGTGGCGGCGTATGATGGTCCGCCAGCCGAAAAGAGTCGCAAGGCGTTTTACAGTTTGTTGATTATTATGGGGACAACGGCCGTTACCATGCTCGTCGTCGGCCCCGCCATTTTCGAACTATCTGTTCCCACAAACGAAGAAGTCTCAGTCTTCACACAGACAATGGATTTGCTGCTGCCTGTGCCGCTGCCCTGGGTGGGAACGTTGATTGGCATCAGCGTGCTGCTGTCGGCATCGGCAGCGAGTGCGCAGGGATTGCAAAATCTGGCCGTTGGGCTGAAGTTTCGCAACTATTTACCGTCATTTATTGGGCGACAAAATCGGTTTGATGTGGCAACGATGCCCGTGTGGATTGAAGTGGCGCTGGTGGCGATTTGTTTTTTACTGTTTGGCACAGACGAAGAAACATACCTGGCGATTTATGCGGCGGGTGTGTTTGTCTTGTTGAGCATGACGGGCTGGGCGGCGGCGAAACGGCTGTTGCGGGAGATGCGGGCGCAATTTTCTTGGGAGAAAGGGGCGTCGTTGGTGGGAACGGCCGTTGCCGCCATCCTCACCACCGGAGCCACCATCATCATCTTTGCCGAACGCTTTTTTGAGGGTGCCTGGACCTATTTTCTTTTCATTCCGGTTTTGTATGGCATCTTTACATTTTTCCGCAATCGTCTGGGCGATCCGACCCCAGTGGAAGATCGGATGGGGCTGCTGCATTCGGAACGCCGCTACCTACCTGCATATCGTGAGACAACCTTGAGTCCAAACATAACAAAGATGAACCGTTTGCTGGTTCCATTGGATGGGTCTGGGCTGGCGGAAGAGTCGCTATCGGTGGCGCAGTCGATTGGCGTCACGTTTGGGTCAGAAATTATGTTGTTGAAGGTGACGCAAAATGATACGACCAGCAGTCATCAAGAATGGACTGATGCGGAACGCTATTTACAGCAAATTTCGATGCAGTTGACAACGAGTGGTTCTAAAGCAATATTCATGGTGGACCATGGCCCTGTTGTGGAAGCGATTAACACAACGGCGTGTCATGGGGTTGATTTGGTGGTGATGAGTACAAACGGCCGTTCTGGCCTGCAGCGCGTGATTATGGGCAGCGTTGCCAACAAAATCATGCAAACTAGCAATAAGCCATTGCTGATGCTCAAACCATCTCAAGATTGGCGTACCCGAGGCACCAGTTTTAAACGTCTGTTAGTTGCACTAGACGGCTCCGAGTATTCGGAGCGGGTGCTGCCGTATGTGCGGCTGTTGGCCCAACATTTTGGCAGCAATGTGCTGCTGCTAACTGTGCCTACCGGATTTGCCTCGCCCAGCTTCCAAATTCAGATTCGTGGCTATTTGCAGCGTGTGGCCGATGAACTACGAGAGGATGGGGTCGAGGCGACGGTTTTGGTAACGGGTAACGGACCTGCGCGCACGATTGTCCGTGTTGGTCAAGAGGAGATGGTCGATTTGATCATGCTGGCAACACAAGGTCGGGGTGGGTTTGACCGGCTGATGGTTGGCAGCGTCGCTGATCGCGTCACACAAAATATGCCATGTCCGATATTTCTTGTGCCAATCAATGAGGCGTAATTGACAGACCTGATTCAATTGCGCTAAGATGTTCCACGTTTGAATATAAGTGCTGACACATTTATAAATTCACAGAAAAACTCGGTTTCTTCCTTAAATTGATGCAAATGAATCGATGATAGAAACTGAGTTTTTTATGCCAAAAAAGGGGAAACAAATGGAAGCGGTAGGAATCAACATTGGTTATTTGCTCATCCAACTTGGTGTTTTGTGTATCCCAACATTGTTGATTATTTGGGCAATCATCGCATATTCTAAAAGACGAAAGGATAAGAAAAATCAATGACACCGGAAGAATTTTTGAAAAAATATGAGAATGCATTGATGGCGCAGCAGTGGCAATCGGTTGCGCCTTTGTTTCATGAAGATGTCTGTGTCACGTTTTCGGATGGGACGTATAAAGGCAAAACGGCCGTGCAGCAAGCATTTGAACGAACATTTAATCTGATTAAAGATGAAACCTATACGATATCCAATTTGTGTTGGATCAGAAAAAATGCTGATTTAGCTGTATGTCTGTTCACGTATCATTGGAGTGGCATGATCAATGGTCAGCAAGCGAGTGGGTCTGGGCGAGGGACGTCTGTTTTGGTGAATGAAAACGGCCGTTGGCTGCTGCTGACTGAACATTTGGGGCCAAATCCAGCATAAATAAGATGTGTTGTGGCACAGTTTTGCAGGGGTGAGGTTCGCAACAAAGCTATGCCACATCGAGATCATATCCTATGAGATTGGGCCGTAGAACCAGTTCCCCGGCGTATTTGGATCATCGCTAGAGAAAAAGTCGCGGTGATGTGCCGCAAATTCGTCTTCAGAAATATAGCCACTGCTATCTGAATCCAATTTTGCAAAAACGTCGTCTGCCCAATTTGCATCAACATTGGCTGCTTTTAGGAAGCTTTTGTAGTCTGAGGCTGAGATTTTGCCATCCTGATCAAAGTCGAAGGCCGTAAAGAGGGCGGCGCTGTGGTCATTTGATGCCGCGACCACTTCTGGGTCTGTGCTGCGCTGGATCATCATGCCCATGAATGCTAAGTGTTCATCGAGGGTAACTTTGTCGTCGTTGTCACCATCGGCTGGTTTCCAGAAGAATTGCCATACACCAAGATTGATGGCCTGCATTCGCTTAAATTCTTGAGAATCTGTAGACCACCCTACAAGTTGAGCCACATTTTGCGCGTATTGTTCGTAATCAGATAATTCAACGAGGCCATTTTTGTTGGTGTCCCGTAAATTAAAGTGGTTGGTGAACTTTTTCTTCTGAAATTCTGTAAGCATTGAGGTTTCTCCATTTTTATGATAATTAACAATAAAACGATGATAGCAATAAACAAACGTTGTGCCAAGATTTAATTAACATAAACTTAAAGTTAAGGGTAAATTGAAAAAGATGGATATGAAACAAGCAATAACAAACTGGAATGGAAAATCGGTGGATGAGATTGAGGAGGAAAACGGCCGTTTCTGCTAAAATACCCGTGTCGTTCTTAAAAGAGTTTTGAATATGAGGTGCAATCAATATGGAAGCTGTAGGAATTAATCTTGGTTACTTACTGATTGAGGTTGGTATAATTTGTTTGCCGGTCTTGGTGGTTGGTGGCTTGGTGATTTGGTATGTGCGCAGACAAACCAACAACACAAAGTCAGAACTAATCATGACATTAGATGTTTCACCATCAGGTACCACGATTCCCCAAGAATTATTGGCTGACGCGACCCAGATTGAGGTTAGAAAACGTGGCAAAACATTGATTCTCATTCCCGTATCAGATGCAGATTAATAAGTTCAGAACAGTAGGAAGCATAAATGAACATTGATTTTTCAGCCGCCAGTTGGATGAACAAACCCAATAAATTTGACATAACCGAAAACACCGTCACGATTACAACCGACCCCAACACAGACTTTTGGCAGCGAACCTTTTACGGTTTTCGCAACGACAATGCGCCAGCACTCCTGCTCGAAAGCAGTCAAAACTTCACATTCACAGTCCGCACAACCTTCAACTACAAAGCCTTGTTTGACCAATGTGGTCTGATCATCTATCTGGATAGCGAAAACTGGTTCAAGGCATCGATTGAAAACGAAAATGAGCAAATATCCCGGTTGGGCAGCGTGGTTACAAACCTCGGCTACTCCGACTGGGCTACCACCGACATCGCCCCCACCACAATCATGTGGTATCGACTCAGCCGCCGTGGCCCTGACTTCCTCATCGAATCCTCAACAGACGGCTCCACTTTCAATCAAATGCGCGTCTTCCACCTGCACAACCTTGGCCCCACCACCCCCGAAATGGGCAAAGCCAACCCACCCCAACCACCCACACAGCCCATCCAATTCGGCTTGTACGCCTGCAGCCCGCTCGACTCTTCCTTCACTGTCACATTCGACAACATTAGCATTGAACCCTGTCAATGGCTGGCTCATTATGTGGAATAAATAGAATTGAAAGAAACTGTATTGATAGTATGTAATTGAATCGAATCGTGCCAGATTAAAAATTAGTCCATTTTGAAAATTTACAAGTTACCCATTGTGCAGGTGTATCATTTTTGATACACTTGCGATATAGGATTGCATGATGCGTTTGCAGGTCTATTTTTATAAAACGACTGGTGACAACCAACCGGTTCGTGATTGGCTGAAAGAGTTGCCACGAGAAGATCGCAAAATTATTGGGGAGGATTTGAAAACTGTACAATTTGGTTGGCCGCTAGGGATGCCGTTGATTCGGAAACTGGATTCAAATCTATGGGAAGTGCGTTCAAGGTTACACGGCCGTATTGATCGAGATTTTTTACAGTTGATGATGGCAAAATGGTTTTACTTCATGGCTTCATCAAAAAATCACAACGAACACCAGCCAGCGATATGAAGTTGGCAAAACAACGACTG
>QQUD01000808.1 GCA_008501785.1 Chloroflexota bacterium | reverse complement strand
TGATCGTTTTCAATTTATTGTTGACTCCTTCGACAAAACCGCTGCTGGCTCGTTTGTCAAAATAGTTGGCAATTTCGTCCAGATGGTTGCGAAGAGTCTTGAGAAATTTGTCAAAACAGGTGAGCGCATTGCGTTCTACCTTGGCGACCCACTTTTCCAAACGATGTCGTCCTTCGGCCAGACTTAAGTTCATATTAAAGATGGCTGTTAGCTCTTCGCGCAATGTGTAAGCCTGGTGTAGAAGTGGCGCATATTGAAAAAGGAGGCGCAAACGCACCTTATCATCATCATTTAGATTGTCGTGGTTGTGACGCAACACCCAGTGCATGCCGTGGCCAACTTTCTTGTAGGTAGCTTCGGGCAATTCTTTGCGTAAGCGACGCAGTTCCTGCTTCCGTAGCGTATCGAAATCGTCACGGTAATTCTTGGCAACATGAAAGCGGTCGATAACGACTTTGGCTTTGACTTCGGGATGAGCCGCCATGAAATCGGCAATAGCGCTCAAGTAGCCATCCCACATATCAGTGCAAAAAGTGTGAATGGTCGCGTGTAACCGTGTGGGAATTGTCATTAGAAACTCGCTTACCGTCTTTTTTTTCGATTCTTCAGTACGGTCAAAATCAGGACTGTGCCATCATTCTGACGTGCGGTCACAACGGCCCGATAGCTTTTGCGTCCTTTCCGGTGCGCTACTTCATCAATGCCGATGGTGCCCAGATTCTGGACTTCGTCCCAGTCGACTTCACTCTCCACTTGTCGTTCCAGTGCTCCTAGGACAGCATCGTAGCCCAGGTTTTCCTTGACACTGACATCGGCCACGGTACTGCCAATGAGCAGTTTCATCAAATAGCGGTCATACGCTTTGGTGTGTGGACTGCGCTGCTCATACCACCTCAGTTTCTGAGTCGTGGTTGGCGTGTGCATACAGGTTGGGCATTGTGCCCGACGCGGCCGAATGACGATGTAAGTTTCTTGACCTAATATCGGCAAATGTCGTAATTGTACTTCCTGACCGTGACCGTAATTGCAGTCGATTTCTTTTTTGCAAACGCCGCATCTTGTTGTTTCTCGGCGACTTGCAACCGTAATGATGAATTTACCATCTCGTGTTTGCTTGGTTGCAAGCACATCGACTTCAGGAATATCTAGGGGAAAACTGATTTTGGCAGGGGTAGATATGGGCATCGCTGTTACTCCGTTTGTGAAATTGACTTCCATTCTACTCCATCACTATATATGGGTGTACCCCTTGGATTCCCAAAGAGCCATTTATTTCAAATAACGTTGAATGGTCTTAACTAACCGTGTCGCATCATACGGCTTTTGCAGGAAGCCTGCCACTTTCAGATTGGTAAACTTATGTGCTACTTCAGATTGATGATAACCTGAAGATAAGAGAATCAATACATCGGGATTCATCTGCTGCAATTTAACGGCCGTTTCTGCGCCGCTTAGTCCCGGCATTGACAAATCCAACAACACAAGTTGTATTTCCGCTTGGTGTTCTACGTACAGTGCCAGGCCTTCTTCCCCATTGGCGGCTGTGATAACTTCTAAGCCTTCTCCGATAAGAATATCGGATACCGCCTCGCGCACAGATTCCTCATCGTCAATGACCAGGATGCAACCTTGCGTCCCGGCAGCAGCACTGGCAAGGGCAGGTGCGCTTTCCTCAATTGGCTGCTCTACACTCGCCGGGAAATAGAGTTTGAATGTTGTTCCCCGCCCTACTTGGCTGTCAACTTGCAAACCTCCCTTGTGACCACGCACAATGCCTAAAACAGCTGCAAGGCCTAACCCACGTCCAGTGAACTTGGTCGTGAAGAAGGGATCGAAAATCTTGGCTAATGTCTCTTCATCCATGCCCCCGCCATTATCCCGAACGGACAGGGTAACGTACAGACCCGAGGCCAGCGGTGGGCCAGCGTGCCGCCACAACGGCTTGTTTCCGTCCTTTATTTCACTTGTGCCAGTGGAAATGGTCACCGTTCCTGAATGCTCTCCAATTGCCTCTGCTGCATTGATGATCAGGTTCATCACCACCTGTTGAATCTGGCCTATATCTGCTTCAATTAACGGAAGAGAAGGGGTCAGTTTCGTTTGCAATTGGACATTCTTCGACACGGTAACTTGGAAGAGATGGTTGTTTTCTTCAATCAGCGTGTTGAGTTGAAGAAGATGGGTCTCAAATTGACCTCGGCCTGAATAGGCCAGTAGTTGTTGTGTCAATCGGGCAGCGTGTTCGGCAGCGGTAACCGCTTTTTCTACGTGTGGTCTGCCTGGATTTTCTGGTAGCATCTTTTTTAGGGCTAACGAGGTTTGGCCCATCATTGCCACCAGCAGATTATTAAAAGCATGAGCGATACCACCGGCCAGCACGCTCAGACTTTCCATCTTTTGCATCTGGCGTAGACCTTCTTCGGCGTGCGCTCGTTGTGTCAAGTCTTCAACCAGGATGATGAGGCCAATCTGCTGACGATGGCCGTCAGAATAAGGTACGGCACGGATGAATAGGTAATCACTCTTTTCCCAAATAGAGGTATACCATGTTTCCAGCTCTTCCATCTGCCCGGTAGTTAGGACTCTCTCAAGGAGAGGACTGATTCCTGCACTGATCAGAGAGGGCAATGTGAGCACATTCAGACCAATGGTGGCTTCTTTACCCGGCGATCCCAGCAGTTCCAGGCTTCGAGGGTTGGCATCGGTCACATTACCAGCCATATCTACCGTAACAATACCGATAGGTGCTTGCTCAACCAGGATCCGTAACCGTTCCTCATGTTGTCTGAGCTTATCTTCGGCTTGCTTGCTATTGGTGATGAGGGTCAAGATAACCAGAAGTTGTTCTGGTGCACCCGCTGGTGTACGTGAAAGGACGAGTACCCGGTTAAGAATCCATTCCCAATGCCCATCCTTATGCCTGACCTGATATTCTATAGTATTCTTACCGTTATCTTTATCCTCACTTAACGTTTGCCAGAACACTGTCGCTGAAGCCAGATCATCAGGATGGATTTGGTTGAGAATTGAGCCAGGCTGCTGCAACTCATCAAGTGTATACCCCAGGAATTCTTGTTTATTGATGAATTCGGTCTGATAGGTGGGTAAGTTTAAAATATAGATCATGTCAGGTGAATTCAAAGTAAGGTGCCGAAAACGCTCTTCGCTGGCTTGCAATGCAGTCTCAGTTTGCTTACGTTCTGTAATATCGCGGAGGACAACGAGAGTTCCCTGACGTTGGTGATGCCGGTCAAAGAGGGGTGAGAGACGTAGATCGAGGGTGCGGCAACTTCTGCCTTCCCCGATTACGATTTCATCATGCAACTCATCCTTATTACGATAACGAGAAAACAGTTCAGCATAGTCCGCAAATATGTTGGAAACAGGTTGGCTCAGGATTTGGTCGAGCGGTTGACCAATCATGCGTTCAGCAGTTGGATTGACATCAACAATCCGGCTTTGTTTATCTAACACAATCATACCGTCTGTCATGCTATCCCCTACACGCTCCCGGGCAATGGGCACAATGTTGAACAGTT
>QQUD01000919.1 GCA_008501785.1 Chloroflexota bacterium | reverse complement strand
CTCGCTGTACCCAAAATTGCCGCCACAATTTGGCCTCCTGTCGATTATGGCTCAAACTGTCGCCAAAATCGGCCGGGCGCAAACCGCTGACCAACGCCTGCCGCGACACGGCCGTTACCGTCGGTATCTGTGCCAAAACCAACTGCTCTTGTATCTGCCAATTGCGCTGCCGCGCCTGCCAGCGACTGCGAATCAACAGCCAGTCGGCCAACGACATGCCATCTAACACCAACAGAGCATGTCGCGGCTGTCCTCTTTCTCGCTGTGCCGCCAGCAGATGGGGCACGTGATGAACGTGATGCGGTATCGGCAGCCGCTGTACGCCAAGTGGCCCATATCGCCCTCTCAGCCAGGTGGCAAACGCCGTATCCAGCCTGTCCTTCCATTCCTCGTAGGACAATTTGACAAATTGTCAATCCCCGGCAAAGCATAAATTCGTCAACGCCGCCCAGGTTTGAGCAATTTGCTGCCACTGCGACCAGCGCCCCGTTTCCATGTTGGCCGCTTGTTCCGTCAAGGCGGCTAACAATTCATCGGCCTGTTTTTCGTTCGCATTTTCGTCGGGCGCGAACACGGCCGTTTTCGCCCACACCGGCAGCCGCTCTAATCGGGAAACTGTAACCGGAGCCAGCATTCCCGCCCGTACCAATGCCGGTATCGTATCTTGCAACTGTTCATCCTGGTCAAATGTAAGAACATCATAGCGCACGGCCGTTTCCCCCAACACCTTCTCCCCCGTTTCCGCCTGCACATACGCCCCCCATTGTTCATTGACAAACTGCTGGAACAATTCCCGGCTCGCCAACAGCTTATCCAGCGGCCAATCAGCATAAATCGGTAATGCCTGAAGCGTTGCCAGCCAAAAACTCGCCAGAACTGGCGGCAGCTTGCCAACTTGTTGATGGTATTGATTCAACCAGGTGATCAACTGCGCTGGTTGCTTAAGGTGTTCCAGATTGGCGGCAAAGACATGCTGTAACAGATAGGTTTTTGTTCCCTTTTCACCTAATCGTGTTGGCGGTGGCGTAGCCCGGCTCAGCCGCCAGCGTTGTTCAGATGAAAGCTGGCGCACGATGGGATGGGCCAGATGGGGGAAGAATTCACTCAATTGCAGTGAGATTTTGTGCCCCTGCTGCCACAAATCATACGGTAGTTGATTGAGCGGCCCCTGAGTGATGATAATGATGGGATGCGTTAAACCAAACTGTGTTTGCCCAACGACCTGACGCAGCCGAATCGGATACATCTCCTGAATGAGTGAAAACCCTCGTTCGGCTAACGCGGTCAACAACTGTTCATCTGCCAGCAGGCGATCAGGATCGCTTACCAGTGTCAGTGGATGCGTTGACGGTGGAAAATGATGCAAAATATCGTTAATATTCATTCTCCGTAGCGTATTTACCTACCTGGACTAGACAATTGCCCAATCGGTCAGCAAGAAAATGGCTAATTTCACAGCAAAGGATTTCAATTAATAAAATCATCTATAGCCATTTCTATTAATCCACCGCCCATTGCCCCTGAAATCGCTGCCTCGGCAAAATTCAACTGTCTTGAGATTGCCGTGCCAGCATTGAGACTTACAATTGCAATCCCACTAATTGCCTTTACTGTAGCCTTTAATAAATGTTTGGTTTTTTCCTTGGAGGCAACGTTCTCTTCCCGTTTTCTAAATTGATTTGACGCCGCACAGGTCTCGTTTTTAAGGCGTTCAATCGCTCTGAACATTTTTCCCGGCGTGGATTTTCCATTGAGCGCATTGTAAAATGCCATTTTACAGTTGTTGATCATCTCATTAACTAAATTTTCTGGAATTTCGCTTTTAATAAGCAATTCACGTTCTCTTTCCAAGAAACTTGACAGGCGGGTAACTAGACTATGCAAGAATTCGTCTTTATGATCTTGTCTGACTTTACCCAGTGCAATAATGGCGTCACGAAAAATTTGTTCTTCGGTCGTGAAGTTCAGGGCACTACAAGCAGAAATGACTGCTTCGTGTAAATGAGAAGAGGACTTGTTGGGGTATGCGGCAGCTTTGCTAAGGAACACATTTATGTTTTTTGCCTCAACAAAAAGGTGATTTGTAAATTCCTGTAAAGAGGCTAGCTCAATATCTAATAAAGTGATCTGTGGAGTTGTGGCTGTCAAATTTGGATCATCAAGCGGACTCCACATTTCCAGATGTTTTATTGACTCGTTAATTCTTTGTATTAAATACCCTTGAAATTTGCTGATCTTCCAGCCTCCAATATCAGGTGTATCGGCAATGAGCAAATGCTTTATAAATTCACCCAGCTCATTTTCATCGATTTGTTGTATTAACTTTGACGCGGTTTGATTTAGTGTATCCAGACTAACGTTCTTCAAGAAACCTGCAAGATTGTGTTGAGTGTTAGGATTATCGATGAGAGAAATAAGCTTCTCTTGCTTTGGAGTAAGCGGCTTTTCTTGTCGGCTTATGGGCTTTCTACTCAATTCAGTAGTGATCAGCGTCCCTTGTGGGCGAGGAGAAAGAATTGGCCGTTCAATTGGGGGTCTAGGTAAGATAGGGGGAGTGGTAGATAGTGGAGGAGGATCAGGTGTATGTGGCCGTCGTGTTGTTCCCCACTTAGATGGAATGGTCGACCGGGGGAATTTCGTAGGATTTTCAGGTTCAGGCAGGCGTCGCCCTGGCCGTCTTAGGGAATCGGCACCCGGTTCAAGGTCAGGATAGCGAGCAGAGTCGGGATGGCGCTCAGGTGTCGGATTTCGAGGATCATGAAGATCAGGGTCGAGCGAAAAGGGAGAACGAGAAGAATCTTGTTCTTCTGGTTCTTTTTTTGGACGATATTCAGGTTCGGAAGCAATTTCTGACATAGTTAAATCCTTCTTAAATCATTTTGGAGTAAACGATTTACAGCTTGTACTACAGTAAATCAAGGATGAGGTGTCAACTTACTTACATGCCTGAACAAGATAATTTCTCGTTTTACGCATCACACACGCAAACTAGCGTTATCGTAATACATCAACAAATCCGGGTCTTCTTGCAGGACGCGCTCCGGTAGGCGTTCGGCGACGGCGACGATGGTGGCGTATGCCCGCTCGCGCCAGGCGTGGGCGAAACCGGCCCGCACCGCTTCCGTGCGGAACTGGCGCAGCCGCTTTTTGCCCTCCGTGTACTGTTGGAACTCGCGCAAGAGCGCTTTTTGGCGCAGCTGTTCCAAGTCGCTGGCTTTGTTGGGGTCGGGCACGTACCAGCGCCCGGCCTCGTCTTGCAGAAAGTTTTGCTCCAGGATGTCGCTAAGTTCGGGCAGCGCTTCGTGGCGGGCTTGATGCAGTTGGCGCAGGAATTGGGGCTGGATTTCCTGATAGGTTTGCGGGTGGCCGCCCAACGTGGGTTCCAACTGCTGCCGCAGCCATTGGATGCCGCTTTTTTCGTCGCTGACGAAGAGGGTGAGCTGGGCGACGGTTTCCGCTTCCAGCCGGGCTTTGTCGTATTGGGGCGCTTGCTCTGGCAGGCAGAACATGCCGTCTCGCTCTACCAAACGCTCCCGCAGACCGG
>QQUD01000019.1 GCA_008501785.1 Chloroflexota bacterium | reverse complement strand
TTTGCGAACGGCGCAGGAGTCGAGTGTACTGCTAAAGAATGAAGGGGATTTGCTGCCGCTGCAGAAAGATGTGGGATCGATTGCGGTGATTGGGCCGAATGCGGATGATTTGCAGATTTTGTTGGGGAATTATTGTGGGACGCCGGAAACGGCCGTTTCCCCCCTCGAAGGCATCCGCCGCAAAGTATTACCCGACACCGTTGTTTATCACGCCAAAGGCTGTGTTTTAGCCGATGGAATGCCGCTGTTAGAACCGATTCCTGCTGCAAATTTGCGACCGAGTACACAGATGGTAGCGGAGATGGGATTAAACGGCCGTTACTACCCCACCCCCAACTGCACCGGCACACCCCAGTTTGAGCGCGTTGACAGCCAAATCAACTTCACCTGGGCAGACACCAATCCGCTCACCGGCCAATGGGGCGACCATTTTGGCGTGCAGTGGGAAGGCTTCCTGGTGCCCCCCGTGAGCGGCACATACACGCTGGCCGCAAATGGCTTCAGCGAATACCACTTATATTTAGACGGAAAATTGATTTTGGATCATCCGCAAATGGAACATCATCCAATTTTGCAGTCCAAAGAGATTGCGTTGGAAGCCGGACGCTTCTACAGTGTGAAATTGGATTATGCGAACCGGGGATTGGACCCACAAATGCAGCTGATGTGGGCGATGCCAGACGTGGATTATGCATCGCAAGCGCTGGAAGTTGCGGAAAAAGCAGACGTGGTTGTGATGGTGATGGGCCTCTCGCCGCGATTAGAAGGTGAGGAGATGCCGATTCAGATTGACGGATTTGCTGGCGGCGACCGCACAGACATCAAGCTGCCTGCCACGCAAGAGGATTTGTTGCAAAAGATTCATGCGTTGGGCAAGCCGGTTGTGCTGGTGATTAACAATGGCAGTGCCTTGGCGGTGAGCTGGGCTGCAAAAAACATTCCGGCGATTGTTGATGCGTGGTATCCAGGGCAAGCTGGCGGCACAGCGTTAGCTGATGTGCTGTTTGGCGACCACAATCCTGCCGGACGGCTGCCGGTAACGTTTTACAATTCGGTGGATGATTTGCCGCCGTTTGAGGATTATGGGGTTAACGGCCGTACCTACCGCTACTTCAATGGCAAACCCCTATTCCCATTTGGGCATGGGTTGAGCTACACCTCTTTTGAGTACAGCAATTTGCAAATAGGCAAACCGGATGTGCAGGCGGGTGACAAAGTTGTGATGAAGGTTAACATTGCCAACAGTGGATCACGCGCTGGTGACGAGGTTGTGCAGTTGTATATCCGACAGATGGAAGGCGCACGTTCGGCAATGAAGCTGAAAGGGTTTTTGCGCATTGCTCTAGAGCCGGGTGAATGCAAAACGGTTGCTTTTCATCTGCATACGAATCAGCTTGGTTTGTATGATGATGAGATGCGTTACATGGTGCAGCCGCAGGCGGTGGTGGCACTTATTGGGCGTTCGGCTGGCGATTTGCCGTTGGCGGGCACGTTTAATGTGGTTGGTGAGCCGATGGATGCGACTGAGAATAAGGTGTTTTTCTGTGAGGTGGTGGTTGAGTAGGGGTGGAACAAGAGAAGAGGAGCACAGAGTTTCACAGAGGATGCACGGAGTTTCACGGAGAGGGGAGCAAGGGAAGAGGAGAAAATCGATGTTGCTTCGGGGATTCTTTTTTGGCAGGCGTGGTATATGCCTTACTTTGATTTCATTTACACAAATGCTGATATAATTCGCGCAGCAGCGTATATCAACGCCCGCTGGGATGATCAGGCGATGTGGGGACCGCCCTACGCGTCAGGTTATTGGGGCAATACGCGCATTCAAGCAATGAAACCATTCAGCAGCAATGGCAAAATGAAATGAGCAATAACATCTGGCTGCATGGCTCAGATTCGTTATTTGACTCACTTCAAACAAGAAATTGATTGAAAGGACACAATGACACAGTTACAATTTCCAGACGATTTTCAGTGGGGCGTGGCGACATCGGCTTATCAGATTGAAGGAGCGTGGAATGAAGACGGCCGTTCTCCATCCATCTGGGACACCTTCGCCAAAACTCCTGGCAAAACAAAAAATGGCGACACAGGCGACGTGGCTTGTGATCATTACCACCTATGGCCACAAGACGTAGCGTTGATGAAGGAGTTGGGCGTACAAGCGTACCGGTTTTCGGTATCATGGCCGCGCATTTTGCCCGATGGTCGAGGGCGAGTCAATCAAAAAGGTCTGGATTTTTACAGCCGTCTTGTTGATGGCTTATTGGAGGCAGGCATCACGCCGATGCTGACGCTGTACCATTGGGAGCTGCCTCAAGTTTTGCAAGACCAGGGTGGCTGGCCCAACCGCGACACGGCGCGTGCGTTTGTGGAATTGGCAGATGTTACCAGCCGCGCTCTGGGCGATCGGGTTAAACATTGGATGACACACAACGAACCGTGGTGCGCCAGCTTTCTCAGCCATCAGGTTGGTATGCACGCACCGGGTTTGACAGATTATAACGCCGCCATTCGCGCCGCACACACGATTTTGTTGTCGCATGGGCAATCTGTCGCACCGATTCGGGCGAACACACCAGACGCAAAAGTTGGCATTGCCGTTAACTTTTCACCAGCGACACCAGCATCATCCAATCATGCAGATTATCTGGCATTGCAGGTTTGGGATGGGTATTTTCAGCGGTGGTTTATGGATCCGCTTTACGGCCGTTTCTACCCCGCCGACATGGTGCATCACTACACCCAAGCCGGTCATCTGCCCAATGGCCTTGACTTTGTGCAAGATGGCGACATGGAAACGATTGCTGCACCGCTGGATTTCTTGGGTGTGAATTATTACTCACGCCACATTATCCAGGCCAGCGATGATCCGACAAAACCGTTCAATTTTGTGCCCAACCCAGAAGCCGAACACACAGAGATGGGCTGGGAAGTTCACCCAGAAAGCTTTTATCGTCTGCTGAACCGGCTCCATTTTGAATACGATATTCCCGAACTGCTGATTACAGAAAATGGGTGCAGTTATAGTGATGGGCCTGATGAAAACGGCCGTATTCACGACACCAAACGCATTGATTATTTGGAGGGGCATTTAACGGCCGTTCATCGCGCCATTCAAAACGGCGTGCCAGTTGCAGGCTACCTGCAATGGTCATTCATGGACAATTTTGAATGGGGCGAAGGATACGATCAGCGCTTTGGCATCGTTTACGTCGATTACGAAACTCAGCAGCGCATCCCCAAAGACAGCGCCCTGTGGTACCAAAAGACAATTTCGGCTAACGGGTTTTAACTTGAGCTTGAGGCTAACGTTTAGACCAATCAAATGAACTAGCAAGTGTAAATCCCTGTTCAGCAAAATGTTGATCAAATGTGAATACTTTTTGCACGCTTTGGCGACGGCACTCAATAAAGCTAATGCAATCTACAAGGCTTAAATATCGTCGATTTGCAGTGAGAACGGCCGTTATTCCCTCAGCATGTAAGGCAGCATCAACCCAAATAATGTCTAAAAGTGGCACCATAATCTTTTGAAAATCCTGTAAT
>QQUD01000275.1 GCA_008501785.1 Chloroflexota bacterium | reverse complement strand
AAGTGATTGCCCCAATACGTTTGGCCGTTTATTTCCATTTGCAAACTCAACTCGTTGACCTGCGGACTAATACCCACCATCCCCGGCTCGTCGGTGTAAGCCATAACCAAACGCACCGGTTTGTTAGGATCGGCAACAGAGGTCATAAACGTCCAGGTTTCGCCGGTGTTGTCAAAAACGGCCGTTTGGTCAACTAGACGACGCGCCGCATCATCAAATCCAAGCCGCATGTTGGGCATGCCATATCCCTGATTTTGACTGGGGAGCGTATCGTTAGCATCTTGACCTGTCAGGTAAGTGGGATGCGCAATTAAATACGCCTTCATCATCGCCGGACTAGGCGTCATACCATATTCATTTTCCAGCCAATACGTGTAGAGAGAGGCAATGCCAGACACAGACGGCGTTGCATGGCTGGTGCCACTGGAAGTGACAAAGGTGGTCTGATTATCTGGATAATAACCGCAAACGGCCGATCCATCATAAGCCGAATCAGTGCTGGCGGTACCCACAATGTGTGTGGCAGGTGCCACAACTTCTGGCTTTACGCGACCACCAGCCGCCGGACCTCGACTGGAGAAAACCGCGATGTCCATAGCATTATCAACGTAATCAAGCGTAACGCAGCTATCATTGAAATCTGTTCGAAAACTCTCAGAGCCGCCAACAGTGATCACGTTTTTGCCATTGCCTGGGCTGAGCAGGGTGACGCTGCCTGGACCAGAATTACCAGCACCAAAAATATAGATTGATTCTTGATTGCCGGGTATCTGCAATTGGGCGTCGCGAACGGCCGTATCATACGCCTGAGAAAACAAATCATACACACCCGCACATTGCGCACACCCCCAAGAATTTGAGCTAATGACGGCACCGCTTTCAGATGTACGTCTGGCAATTTCCACAACCGAACTTTTGCAGTTGGACACATCAAACAAACCCGCATCGCTGAAAACTCGTGTGCTGGCGACGCGGCCATATGGGTTGATGCCCAAACCAAACTGGAATCCATTACTGTCTTGATAGGAGGCACCGGTTCGGGAATCATAACCAACAGCAATGCTGGCATTGATATGCCCATGCCCATCCACGCCACCGCTGTTGGCATCAGATGTGCAGTTGGTGATGTAAGCAACTCGAGAAGGTGAGTTAAAGTCGCCAAACTGATGGAGTGTGTTATCTCCAGACGCAATTTGCCCATTACCCACCCCATCATCGACAATATCAATAATGGGATAATCGGCTGGGTTTTGGCTAAAACCAAGGCTGTCCAGCCAATTTGAATAGCCCGGTCCGGTTGGTCCAGTTTGCGCGTTATTCAAAGCGCCTGCCAAAATTTGCCCCTGCACTTCATCGAGCATTTCTGGTTCATGGTAGGCTTCAACCCAGACAACATCCGGCAAGGCAGCAATGGCAGCAACATCCTGCTGGCGCACGGTGATAATCACATTTTGATAATTCAAGATGGGTGTCCAGTTAATTTGTGACAAAAGGCTGAAAGATTGAATGGTTTGTTCTGTTTGTGCCTGCTGCGGATGTCGAATCATTTGCACCGAAATGGTCACGATGTCATTTACGACACCTTCATTTTCTACAGTTTGCAGCGAATTGCTCACTTTAAAGTGATTTGCATAGGGGCCGCTATATTGCAAGAAATCGCTCGTTTGTATAAGAGCATCTAGCTGCTCACGGCTGGCAGCATCTGTCCATACCAAATAACCGTTATTGGCAACGTAGTGAATGGGGGTGGCTCCGGTGGCGGAAACGGCCGTTAACCACTCCTGCTTAATCGGCCCCACAAATTGAATCAGGTGCAAGGCTGGGCCAGTTATCTGTGTCTTAGCAGCCAGAGAGCTTGTTGGCAATTGTGTGTTTATCGCAGAGGGTCCAAGCCATAAATTATCCCACGCATCAACAATCTGGACAGCATCATTTTGCGAAAGGCGCAGCTGGTTCACCGCAGCAGGGGAAACAGCATAGAGCGCAAACGCGCCATAATCGTGCCACAATTGAACATCACTGCGTTGAACGGCCTGCCAATCAGGTGGGGCCACCACTTTATGAAACTGATTGAAGCGCGTTGGCATCGGTTGAATGTGCGGCGTAGCCGCAAACAACCAAAACAGTGCAATAAACGCCAGAACTAAGATAGCCAGCGGGTTTTTAGTCATGCGATTCCCCTTTAATATGCTTTTTTGTCGTTTTGAGTATGCACGCAGGACGGCATCGTTTGTTTATCGCGTGTAGTTATATAAAAAACGGCCGTTTACGCACGCAAACGGCCGTTTTTTACCACAATTTGCTTGATGCTTACCTTGCTGTAAATGGCAGATAAACAGTTGAAATATCACCAGAAATAACAGTGACAGAAGCTTGAGAAGAGTGATTGTCTGGGTCTGTTATTTCAATCGTTAATGTCGTACGACCTTCCCAGTTTACCGGAACAGGATTAATGTCAAGAAAGCGATTGCTGTCAATTGTTGCGCCAGCATCTGAATTTGATTCGGCAATAATTTTATAAGTTAATTCACTATCACTGCTATCTGCATCATTGACATACTGCCAGAGATCAATAGCATTATCTTTATTGCTACCACTTTGCACAAAAATAACAGGCAGGTCAGAGATGACCGGCGCTTCATTCATCAGTTGCCACCCCATATCCTGCAAAATGCCAAGCGTAATACTACCGGGGTTATGCTGAGCTTCCCCTGGGCTAACAGCTGGTGTCATCAAGGAATTGGGCGTGCCTAGAAAAGTTGTCAAATTTAGATGTGCAATACTTGACCCTTGCTCCCATGGATTGGGTGCGTACAGTCTGACTTGGCCACCATTCGCACTGTTTGCATTAGTGCCATCAAAATAAAGGTTATTGCTTGTCAACTGGCTCGCTAATGCAGCTGAGTTATTCGGAAATCCATCGATTAACAACGTACCACCACCATTATCAACAAAACGGTCATATATGATAGGGAAAGTTCCCCCAGACGTGTATCCCCAAGATCCGATTGATCCATTTACATCCATGGAATCTGAAAATCCAAGACCATGCCCGATTTCATGTAAGACAACTGTAACGAAATCAAACTTATTTGAGGGCGTATTTCCGTCAGTTCCAAAATACCAGCTAGCATTAACAGCAAATTCTGCGCCAATCTCCGAGACTGTCGATCCATTACGGTCACTCTGAGATAGTGCGTTAGCCAATGATGCTGGATACCAAGTACTAGTAACAGGAGCACCAGAAAAGTCTCTATGTAATGAAGTCCAGCCAGCCCCTCCCAAAACGCCTGAAGGAAGTGTAGAAAACTCTACTTGAATTTTGATCGGTACGGATGAATCAATTTGAGATTCCCAGATACTAGCAGCATATTCAAACGCACTTTTTGCTTCATTACTCCAGGCACCAATATAAGTCACTTGAATATCAGTTGCCGTTGTACGTTCAGTGTCTAATGATTGATATTGATAAAAACTGGCTGGTGGAGGTGTGTACTGCTTATTAGGAACCGGATTTGCATAAACTTGCATTGCCTTTGTGGGTCCC
>QQUD01000358.1 GCA_008501785.1 Chloroflexota bacterium | reverse complement strand
TATCCAAGTGATTGGTTGGCTCATCGAGCAGCAGGAAATTCGCCCCATCAAGCGCCAAAATGGACAGCGCCAGTCGGCCCCGTTCACCACCGCTGAGGGTGCTTACCTTTTTAAACACGTCGTCTTGCCTAAACAAAAAACGGCCCAAATAGCTGCGAGCTTCACTGAGCATCATGTGTTTGTGGCGTAAGAGTTCGTCCAGCACGGTGTTTTCGTGAATGAGATCGTCATGTGCCTGCGCAAAATAACCGACTTTGAGACTGGCTCCCAGCTTGTATTCGCCAGAAAGCTGCTCTAAATCTTCTAACACGGTTTTTAGAAAGGTGGTTTTACCTGTTCCGTTCGCCCCAATCAACGCAGCAACTTCGAGCCGCCGCAGTTCAATATCTTCTGATTTAAAGAGCAGATTGCCAGGATAGCCGATGTGCAAATCTTTGGTACGCAGCACAAGTTCGCCACTGCGGAAGGCGGCACGCAGGTTCATTTTCAGTTCTAACGGCCGTCTTGGTGGTCGTAACTCGCCAATCTGCCCTTGCAGCTCGCCAACGGTGGTGGCCACGCGACCAATGTCCAGTTCGTTGGTCAGTTGCAGCCAGCCTTTGCTGTTGATTGTGCCCAGCACATCGAGACCGCCTGCCAAAACGGCCGCAATCTCACGCGCCAGCCGGCTCAACTTGCCTTGCGCCATCTGCGTGCGCTGACCGGCAATGTGCCGCCGGATGTAATCCATCTCTTTTTCGACATGCGCCCGGAAATCTTCGTACACTTGCTGTTGCTTTTGCCAGCGGTCTTGCCGCTGCATCACGTAAGCAGAGTAGTTGCCCCGGTAATGCTGAACCCCTTCGTGGCTCAGTTCCCAAATGTAATTGACAACGCGGTCCAAAAAGTAGCGATCATGGCTGACGACCAAAATCGCACCTTCCCACAATTTGAGCATGCCTTCCAGCCACTCAATTGCGTCCACGTCGAGGTGGTTGGTTGGCTCGTCAAGAACGAGCAGGTCTGGTTTTTCTAGCAGCAGTCGCCCGAGCAATACGCGCGTTTTTTGGCCACCGCTCAAGTGATCCAGCGGTAAGGCTCGGTTGGCTTCGTCGAAACCGAGGCCGGTGAGCACTTGTTTGATGCGCAGTTCGTAGTCGTAGCCGCCTGCCAGTTCAAACTGCACTTGCAGCTTGCTGTATGCGGCCATCATCTCGTCGGTGGGGGAGCCGTTGCCCATCTCTTCTTCGAGCTGGCGCAGTTTGGCTTCGTCTTCACGCAAGCCATCAAATACGGTGAGCAGTTCTTCGTAGACGGTGTGGGAACGGCCGTTAAACGCCTGCGACGATTCTTGAGTCAAATACCCCATCGTCGCGCCCCTCGCCAGATGGATTACACCCGCCGACGGATTGGTTTCACGCGCCATGATCCGCAGCAGCGTGGTCTTGCCCACGCCGTTTGGCCCAACCAGCCCCACCTTGCCATCGTTGGGAATGCTGCCGGTTACACCACGAAATAAGTCAAATGCGCCAAAGGATTGGCCCACGTTAGATACAGTTAAAATAGCCATCGCGCCTGATTATACCGAACGAGTGGTGGAAAGTGTAATGAGAGGAAAAGGAATGAATAATGAATTGTGAATAACGAATTGTGAATTGTGAAGTTAATGTAATGCTGTCGTCTAATTTTCCACAAGAGGACGATACGCTGACAATTGTTTGGTTCCACCAAAATAAACTACGATGATGTCATTAATGGCTGTTATTTGATAGACGTTGTTTACAGCGTCTAAAGCTTCATTTGGCTCGAAGTCTATATTGAGCAGTGTGCTACCTGTTTCAATATCAATACCGACTAACCGCATATCCGCTGTTAGAAAATACGCTACAAAATTGTCTACAGCAATATTGGTAAGGACATCTGGATATTCCCAGATTATTTCCCCAGTATCTTTGCCTAACGCAATTGCGGTACCCAAGAATTGAGCTTTGTCTGTGCGTAAAATAATATGTTGATCAGAGAAAACCGGAGCCATGAAGATTTGCTCATTTATTTTATTCTGCCAAAGGATCGCTTCATTTGATAATTCAACTGCCTGGATCAAAAATTCATTTTGCTCGTATCTAACCCCATTCTCGATAAACCAAATGAATTTTCCATTTTCTTTTGGCGTTTTATTGAGAACTTTTCCTGAATTCGCATCGAGCAAGTAGTAATTTGAGGAGAAGCTACCATCAATACTGACTGTGTTGTCTGTGGCAACCATTGTTGTAATGCTTCTAGCCCCGTTAACAGATCGTAACCATACTGAGTTTCCGTCAAAATCATATGATTCCAACTTAGCCGTACCAAATGACATTTCCCCGGAAATTTTTTGTGTACCAGGAATGGCTATAAAAATATTGTTCGTGTTTGTTGTTAATTCGGTAGGTGATGGATCGCCAAACGGTGCAGGACGATTGTCAAGAGTACGCCAAACGACTTCTCCAGAAAGTAGATCAAATTTGATCAACGATAAGCCATAGATGTCGTTATCCTCAAACCTGCTAAGAAAATAAACACCTTCGTCTGTGCTATCAAGCAACACTCCTCCCTTCGAACTATTGGAGGCATAAATATTTTCTTGTATCCATAAATGTTCAATATCTTTCGACGATTCAATAACGCGATATTCGGAAGGATTCAGTTTGCTTTCTGTATCAGGACTCCAGAAGTTTTTAAAGCCTATCAAAAACCCTTGAATAACAATAAATCCGGCAACAAAAATGATAATGATGCTTCGAAAGATTTTCTCTTCAATAAAATAATCGGTATCCATAGACGCAAACTGGCCAATGTAAACTTCAAATTATCTAAGATGTGATAGCTTGTTGATTTTACCGTGTTTTTGGGGATGTGGTGAGGGAGAAACGGCCGTACCCCTCCAACAATCAACAACAAACGCTCCCCATTTCAAACCCTGCCTTAAAAACTTGTGCCAATTGGTCCCAATTTATTGACCAACAACGGACAAATGCCCCCCTAACGCTTCTACAATTTTGCTAATAGTTTCAAACCGGGGGTTGCCATCGGCAGAGAGCGATTTATAGAGACTTGCACGGGTTACACCAGCTTGCCTGGCAACTTCGGTCATGCCTTTGGCCCTGGCTGCTGTATTTAACGCATGAATAAAATCAGAAGTCGTGCCGGTAGCTAGTACCTCTGCGAGAAATTCCCAGATGTCATCGTCAGTTTCCAAATGTTTTGCCACATCAAAAGGTTTGGTTTTAATACTCATAATTCACTCCAGTTCTTGAAGTATTTGTCTGGCTTTTTCAATGTCTCTGTTCTGGCTAGATTTGCTGCCACCAGTCAGCAGTAGCACAATTTGATGATTACGGATGGTATAGTAAATACGCAACCCATCACCAAAGAAAAAGCGTAGCTCAAATAAATCATTACCCAGCGGCTTGAAATCACCAAAGTTGCCGTTTTGAATACGATCAATACGAGCTAGCACTTTGTTCCTGGTTGTTCGATCCCTTAATCCCTTAAACCATTTATCGAAAATGGATGTACTGGTGATTTCGTAATTCATGATAAATTGTATCCCACAGGATACATCCTGTCAATTAGCTATTACAAAGAAAATGATACAAACAAAAGATGATATCGGAGCAAATCAAACCTATATTACATCTAAATTTCTGCTAAAGAACGAAACGTTGGAATTAAATTTAGTTTGCTGATAAGCTGATATTGGTATCCATAAACGCAAACTGACCAATGTAAACTTCAAATTATATAAGATGCGACGACTTGTTGATTTTACCGCGTTCGGGTGGATGTGGTAGGGGAGAAACGGCCGTTTCCGTACAACCCAACGCTCCCCAACTTCACAATTCATTATTTCGCAGCTTTCTTTGCTGACCTGCGAAAATGCACAATCACAATGCCTGCTAGAATCACAACCGATGCCAGCAGTTTTTGCAGTGTCAGCCGTTCTCCTAAAAAAATCCAGGCGAGGATCACAACTTCAATTACCTGTGCATTGGCAATAACGCCAGCTTCCAAGGCTGTCAGCGTGCGCATTACGTGGTTCCAAAGCGTGAAAGCAAAAGCTGTGTTGATCAAACTCAACCAACCCAAAATGAGGATCGTGGTCCAGTTTAACGTTGGAAATGTTTCCACAAATAGGCTAATCACCAGCAGCAAACTGCTGCCAATCCCCATGCTAATCATCGAAACATCATACGCCGCAATCTCATGATCACGCATGAGCGCACGGGTCAACAAGTTGGAGCCACCGACCCCAACCGCCGCGACAACAACCAATCCAACTGCAATGATTTCTGAATTGACCAGATTGGGTGGGAAGAAAAAATAGAGTCCAATGACAATGACAGCTACGCCCAGCCACTCCAGGCGTGATGTTGGCTCAGCCAGGAAGATGCCGCTTAAAACGGCCGCAACAATCGGAATCCCCGCCTGAAACACAAAATTAACCGTGATGGCGGGCAAAACGTCCAGCCCCAAAAACATGGTGGCAGGCACAACCGAATAAAGCACAAACCCCAAAGCCACCAGCAGCTTCCACGTTGAACCAGGCAGCTTGAGCGTCCCTGGCTGGCGGCGCACGAACCGCAAAACAGCCAGCGCCATAAATGCAAGAAAGTAGCGAAGGCTGCCAAACGTTAATGGTGGGATGTCTTCAAGACCAAACTTGATTAGCACAAATGAGGACGCCCACAGGAATGTTACGACAACGGCTTGCAGAATCGTTGTGATTCGATGAGAACGTGATAAATCTTTTGGTATGGTTTTTTGTTGCACGAAGCGGATCCTTTTCAATAATGGCGGGTGTTAATGGCGGGTGTTTTCCGACAGTTTACGCACTCAACCCGGTTTCTCGCCGAGTCGGCTGATCGAATGGCCTTAATAGCAGCCTTTCAGCTGCAAGAGATGGTGACTGCTTGCGAACATCTTGTAAGTGATTGAGCAGCAGATTGATGGCGTTTTGTTGATCAGCGCCATTGTTTACATAATCCATTTTGGCGCTGTCAATTTGCAGCACAGGAGCCCACTTCTGTCGCGCAATCCAGAATTCGTAATTGCTGTTCAACTTTTGCAAAAATGAGGTGTCTAGACTATTCTCAAACTCGCGTCCCCGTTGGCGAATACGAGCAAGCTGCATGTCAAATGGTGCATGAACATAGACGAGTAAATCGGGTCTTGGCAGCAGTTCTGCAAATGTATGATAAAGCGTTTGCAATGTAGACAAGTCTGTAACGTCAAACGCATCCATTTGATGATATGTTTTGGCAAAAACTTCTGTATCTTCGTAAATTCCCCGATCTTGGATAGCTGGTCGGCGTAAATCGAGCACATTCATGTGCTGTTTCGTGCGCAATCCCATGTAAAAAGCTTGTACACGAAACGCCAGCCCATTCAAATCTTGATAAACCTCTTCCAAATAAGGATTGGCTTCTATCGGTTCTTCGATGGTTTGCCAATCAAGGTTTTTGCCAACCAGATTCACAAATGCCGTTTTTCCCACGCCAATGCTCCCCGTAACAACAACATAGGGCTGTCTGTAGCTATGTTTGTTAGCCGTCTGCAAAATCTTGTCGCGTGTAGAAATGAGCAGTATGCGTAATTCTTCCAGGTTGTTAGCGATGCGATAGTTTAAAACCCCGTCGATCATCAAATTATTGCCACCTGGCTCCACCATCCGAAAATCAGTTTGTACGCCAATGCACTCTTTATCCAAAGCAAAGGCTAGGCCGCTTTCAATACACGCACCTTCATCGGGAACACGGCCGTCTAATACAAACAGCACAATGTCAGCATTTTCAATTGCTCGATGGTTTTGTTGGAAAATTTGGTCTCGCGCCTGGTGTAAATCCATGCCCTGCTTGATGAATTCGTCAATTAAACCGGAGTCTTCTTGCGGAATGAACGTATCAAACCCCAGTTCAACCAGCAGCGCTTTTATTTCCAGATTAAAACGCCGTTCCGCCACATTAAACAGCGGACTGGCAAGGTACACATTTAGTTTGTTAAGGCTCTGCACAATTTCTCCCTCATTGAATTCGTGTGACCGACAAGAAAGTTGGGATGCACTTCTGGATCATGGGTAAACGTGACTGTGAAAAACCCAAAGTACACGCTACATTGTACAGAGTTTATGGAAATAGTACCAATTTGTTTTATTTAGCGTAAAGCGAAGCTAAACATGCTCCCCTGACCAGGTGTGCTCTCCACCCAAACATGCCCGCCATGCAAATCAACAATATCCTTCACAATCGCCAGTCCCAGTCCGCGACCGCCACTTTCGCGCTGGCGGGAGCGGTCGGTACGGTAAAAACGCTCAAACACGTATGGCAAATGCTCCGGCGCAATGCCTTCGCCACTGTCGCGCACGCTGGTGATAATCCAGGTACCGCTGTGTCCGGGGATGCTGCCGGTGGCGCAGCGAATTTCAATCGTGTCGCCTGCGCTGGTGTGCTGGATGGCGTTGCGAATCAGGTTGGCAAGCACTTGGTTGATGCGCAGCGCGTCGGCTTGGATGGTGGGGAGGGAGGGAAACGGCCGTATTCTCAACCCAACCCCCGCCGCATCTGCCTTCGATGCCCACCGTGCCACCGCCTGCGGCACTAGCACCGACATCTCCACCGGCTCCAACACCAACGACAACGCACCTTTGTCACGATCCGCCAACAGCGTCAAATCTTGCGTCAAATTGCGCAGCAAATCCACTTCCTGCAGCACTTGTGTCGCCGCATCATCAGACGACTGCATATCATCCCGCAGCGCTTCCATTTCAAGCTGAATCACGCTCAGCGGCGTGTTAATTTCGTGCGAAACATCAGCAATCAGACGTTGACGCAGCAGTTGCTGTGTGTCCAGCGCATCGGCCAGCGTGTTGAAGGCGGTGCTCATTTCACCTAACTCATCGTTGGAGTTGACTGGTAAACGGTCCTCTAAATCGCCCTTAGCCAAACGGGTTGCCGCCTGTGTTAATGCGGTAACGGGTGCAGAAATTTGACGCGCCATTAACCAACCAACAATCAGCGCACCCACGGTCGCCAATGAACCACCAATCAAC
The DNA here is from genome assembly GCA_008501785.1 of Chloroflexota bacterium. The sequence goes on along the minus strand of QQUD01000358.1, from coordinate 6,788 downwards.
AAAGCACGCACCACATTGTTTAAAAATGCTTCTTCCTGACTTCCATAAAAGCCTTCACCAGTAGCCACAATTACTGTTGCCACCACATCGCCGCTGTTCCAATCAATAATGTCTACGCCCTGCTCTAATTGCCCATCAGGCAGCGCTGAACCGACGAGTTCATCTTCAAAACTGTCAAATTCGACAATGCCATCCGCATCAGTCAGCAAAAATCGCACGCCTTCAAACAGCGTATTGAAAAGATAGCCAGCATCCCAATAGTCCTCTCCATTGAAAGGCTCCGTAAAAATATAATCACGCACCCAATACAGTGTGTCAGTTAAAAACAAAATTTCATCAGCCGCCTGATATCCGTCTGTGGAATTGAGTTGTTCTTTTTCAAACGCCATCACAGCCGCGACCAACTGCTCAATTGGCACATCTTGCTCAAAGGCAATATCTGCAATCGATAACTCCGTGTGCATTTCCTGAAATTCATCAAATGGCAAGTCTAATTCATCAGCTAAAATCTCGTCCCATTCGAAAAACAGTTCGTAGCCCTCAACAAACGCCTCATCGACAGGGTTTTCTTCAATGATGCCTTCATCAAGTAAAACCTCTTCTGTGATGCCATAACGCTGTTGCAGCAGCGTTTCAATATCGCCAAACTGCCCGCGATAGTTGTAAGCAGCTTCCAAATACACGGCGATGTCTTCGGCTTGGGCAAACCCTTCTTCGGTGACAAACAGATCAAATTCGTTTGTAGTGGCGCGAATGGCCAGCCAACCGCTGACGACCACCGCCAGCAAAATAACTAAACCAAATGCGAGAATGATGCGGCTTTGTAGGCGTTGAAACATGCGTCTCCTAAGAAATGGGGATTAAATAATCCCATGAACTTTAATCTGTCATTCCCGCGAAGGCGGGAATCCACTCTTCGAAAAAGATGGATACCTGCCTTCGCAGGTATGACAAGTTCTGCGGATTAGATTTACGAAATTAAACAACGAACTTATACCCAACGCCATAAACGGTTTGGATGAACTGCGGGTTTTTGGGGTCGGGTTCGATTTGTTGGCGCAGGCGGCGGATGTGGCTGTCGATGGTGCGATCAATCACATCAAGCCCGTTGGTGACAGCGTGTTCGAGCAGTTGGTCACGACTGAGCACTTGATTGGGATGCCGCATCAAGGTTTCTAAAATAGCGAAATGGGTACGGCGTAGTTCGATGGATTTGCCGTTGATGGTGCAGGTGTGGGCTTCAACGTTGAGTATGATTGGCCCCGCACTCAACTGCCGCTGTGTTGTGCCTTTCACACGACGCAAAACGGCACGGGCGCGGGCCACCAGTTCGTTTGGGCTGAATGGTTTTGTCACGTAGTCGTCAGCTCCGATGGTTAACCCTTTGATGCGTTCTGGCTCTTTGTCACGAGCGGTGAGCATGATGATTGGTACGTCTGACTCCTGGCGCAGGGTGTTGCAGATGTCGATGCCGTCCATTCCGGGCAGCATCAGATCGAGGATGATCAGGTCGGGGTTTTCGGTACGGGCGAGCGTTAGGCCAATACGGCCGTTTCCCACCACCACCGTCTCAAACCCATCTCGTTCAAAATAAGTCTGCACCCAATGCGCAATCCGCTTTTCATCTTCAATTATCAGCACTTTTAAAGACATTGGTTCGTTTTCTAATTGCTAAAATACATACTGACAGGAGAAATACAAAATTATCAAAATTCTAGTCCGTGTTTGCTCCAGTCCATGGTAATAATTTTACGTAAATAAAGGCAAGTACCTTTAAAATCGCTTGCCAACCTATTATAGACGAGGAAGAAATTAGTCAATCAATTTTCAAAAGCTGGCATGTCATTGGTAACACAATGAATGCCACCACCGGCAGTCTCGATTGTTTTGGCATCAAGCAAGTAAACATCACGGTCTGGGAAAAAGGATTCGAGCAATGATTTTAACTCAGCGTCGAAAGCTGCATCACCAGCACCCATTGCTGCCACGAAACCATTGCCTACCAGCCAGTTTGGGCTACCCGGATACCAAACAACTTCTAAACCAGCCGCTTCGGCTGCTTTTGCCAGGTCTTGTTCTGTTTTTAAGCCGAAATCAGTAATGGTGAGGGTATATGTGTCGATGAACCGGGCGGTGCCATCGATGTGGCCTGTGGTACCATCTGCCGGGTCATGTCCATACGCCCAGATGACTTTGGTAAGCCCAAATGCCTCTTTGAGAATTGCTTCGTGTTCATCTTGCGTCATGCCTGGGTTTCTGTCATCCTGACAATCCCAGTTTAGGACTGCTATCCCTTCACCATTGACTTCCAGATTGCCTTTTTCCAAAATATAATCTTGGCGATCCTCTACGCGCAATCCTAGATAATTTCCAATGAAGATGGGAACAAGATTGTCGTTTTTAAATTCAACATCCTTGCCAAAATTACTGCCCCATGCATCGAACTTCCAATTTTGAATCCAGGTTTCTGTGCCATCGGTTACATAAATTGGGCCATTATCACGCGGCCACGAATTGTCTACCGGAACGATATGCCAGGTAATATTTGTATTGGAGACACCTTGTTGAGAGAGGAACTGCACCGCTTCGGCTTTTTCTGCCTCACTGTTGGTTAAAAGATGGACCGGCTCATACGCCTGAATGACTTGAATGATGTTTGCAAATGCAGGTCGCATATTAGCTTCGTAATGTTTGGGCCATTGCATCCAGGTTGCCGCGTGAGGTTCCCACTCCGCAGGCACTCTTATTCCAGAGTTTAAATCTTGCTCGAATACAAAATCATTGGTTTCTGACATCATTTCTTCTTCAGAATTTAAGATTGTGTCATCTGCATAATCACACGCAACCAAAAATCCAACTATCGTTAAAAAAAACAATAAGTATATTCGTCCCATTTTTCAAATTCCTCATAATCAACCTATGTAAAAATATGCAAGGAAGTGGCGAGCATCAACCTGGATGCCCGCCACAAAGAGTATAGTTGATGATTTGAGTCGGCTGAATTAGCAAAAAGTACCGTTTGAGATGCGGTTAGTCGGTTACGGCCGTTTCACCCAACACCGCAAACCCATCTACACACGCTTCAGGAATTTCCAAGTCTGCCAATGCTGTGCCATCTGCTTCAAGCACACATTCTTCAGGCAAATAAAGCGCAACGCCATCTTCAAACCCTTCAAAGTCCCAACCTTCATTCACAAATTCAGCAGCGTATTCAGCAGCTTCGGCTCGCCATTCATCTGCTTCTTCAGCGCTGATTTCTTCATCAGCCACCATTTCATCAATCCATTGTGATTCTTCAGCAACCAGGGCGTCGACGATGGTTTGTGGGTCTACATTGTTTTCTTTGGCAACATCGGCAATCGTTTTACCTGCTTCAAGTGCTCCCCACAATGTATCTTCCTCAATACCAATCAGCTCTGCGGCAGTGATAGTTGGGTCAACAAAGTCTTCATCGAAATCGTCATCATAATAGGCATCTTCTAAAAATTCTAGTCCATTGTTCACAAACTCAGCCGCGTACTCGGTTAGCTCAGCACGCCACTCATCCGCTTCTTCGGCGCTGATTTTTTCATCGGCCAGCATTTCATCAATCCATTTCGATTCTTCTGCAACCAATGCGTCAATTACTGTTTGTGGGTCAACATTCTTTTCCTGAGCTACATTAGCAACAGTTTTGCCATTTTCCAGCGCTTCCCACAATGTATCTTCATCAACACCAATCGTTTCAGCGGTGATGACAAATGGGTCTACGAATTCTTCATCAAAATCCTCTTCAAAGTATTCATCGTCCATCACTTCATTGACGGCTTCGGTGATGTATTCGACGACTTCACTGCGCCACTCGTCGGCTTCGGCTGTATCAATTTCGCCGTCGGCCAGTAGCTGGTCGATAAAGCTGTTTTCAGCAGCGACCATAGCATCGATGACTTTTTGTACATCGGTACTGTTGGCCTGGGCTACCTCGGCAATTGTTTTGCCGCTGTCTAGTGCTTCCCACAATTGATCTTCGGTGATGCCGATGGCTTCAGCAGCAGCAGTGAACGGATCGGGATAATCGGTTTCATCGATTAGGTCTTCATCGGTGGGGATGGTTTGGGTGGAAACGGCCGTTTCCACTGTGCCCCGTGCAGGCGTTTCCCCACCCCCAGCTGCCACATTCCCAGGATACCGCGCAGCCACTACACCAGCTACTGCAAAAACAGCCAAGAGCATCAAAATTAAATGTCGTTTTTTCATGTTTACCTCGTTTCAAATGTACCTTTCTGGTTGGTGTCTGTTTGAGCTAAACACCAAACCAGTCCGGCCTAATAAATGAATAAATTATTGAATTGAGGCAAGTATGAGGGGGAATTGTTGCAGAATTATGACATGATTAAACGGCCGTTTTCCACCCCCACCAAACAGCGACCAACAGCATCCACCCCAACAGAGCACTAGCTGCCACATACAACACTCGAATTGGCATAAAAGCAATCAACCAAAACGCCAGCAGTGGCCCAATCGCACTTGCCAAATCGCCCACTGTAAACAGTACCCCCAACCAGCGACCGCTTTTGCTCCCTGCTACGTCGCCTAGCAGCGCCGTTGCCATCCCTTGATTGCTGCCACTTGTCGCAGATGCTAACGGCATCCCTAACCCAATCATCCACGGCGCAGCCAACGAGAGCAGCACAAAGCCGGTGATTCCTGGCAGCAAACCAACAGCCGCCGTTCCCCACCGATTGCCCCATCGATCTGACAAACTACCCATCAACGGCACAAATCCTAGCCCGATAAATGTGCTGGCACTCAACCCTAATCCGGTGAGCGTGGTGATGCCGACAATACGGCCGTTTATCATCACTTCCTCTCCCAACATCTGCAACAAAAAAAGGCCAAACGTCGGGAACAAGGTCCCTGCCATCACAATGCGATTGACGCCGATGAGTGTCAGGATGGAGACCATTTGGGGTTTGGGAACGTCTGCACTGAGCGTAGTCGAAGGGGCCGTTCCCTTCACACCATCACCACCCTTTTCAACAACCCGTTCCTTCCGCATCTGCCCCGTTTCTGGCAAAAACAACCACGCTGCTACTGCCCCCAACAGTGTCAGCAGCGCCGCCACGCGAAACATTGCCGCATATCCCAACCAATCTGTGAGTGCGCCACCCACAAATGAACCCGCCCCCGCGCCCGTAAAAAAGGCAACGTTGTACAGCCCCACCAATCGCCCCCGATTGTGCATTTGCGAAATGTCTAGCACAATTGCATTGCCAGCCACCCAAATGCCTGACCAGGAGATGCCCCACAGCAGCCGTCCCACCAGCAGCGGCCAATAGCCTTGTGTGTAGCCGTAAACGGCCGTTGACAACGCCCCCAAAAACAACGCAGGCACAAACAACCACCGTCGCGGCCACCGTTCCGACAGCCAGCCCACCACACCATTGGCTCCCAACCGTATCCAGCGATTGGCAGACAGCATCACCCCCACCGCCGCCAGCCCAATCCCCGCCTCAGCCGTATGCGTAGGCAGCACCGTGTACATCGACGCATCCCCAATCAGCGACAATGCAGTGCCGAGACCGATTATGAAAAGAATACGGCCGTTTTCCGACAACCTAGAAGTTTTAATCTCCACGCCGCGTCCTTCCGCGCAAGTTACCGTCTGGTAACAGTCCGCGTTCCATAATCCTTCCTAAACGACCCATAAAACCACTACTTTCTGCTAAACTTATAGAATATCGAACCATACCACAAATGTAGACGGAGACATATGAAAACCTGCCCTTGTCACAGCGGCCAACCTTATCAGACCTGTTGCCAGCCCTTTCACAAAGGCCAGCTTCCCCCAACGCCAGAAGCACTCATGCGCTCACGATACGCAGCCTATGCGCTGGGTAAAGTGGGCTACGTCATCAAAACCGAACATCCCAACAGCCCACGCATCAAAACAGATGCAAAAATGTTTCGCAAAGAATTGAAATGGTTTTGCGAACACACACAGTTTGTGGGGCTGCACATCCTGAAACAAGCAACCGTGTCTCCTGAGCAAGCGACCGTCACCTTCCAGGCTGTGTTGCTGCAAGATGGGCAAGATGTTTCGTTCACAGAACAAAGTTTGTTTGAAAAGCTTAAAGGACGCTGGTTGTATGTGAAACCGGTTGAAGGGAAGGCTTGGGGGAGGTAAGTTTGCCTGGCACGACTACAAGTGACTTTCGCGCTAAAATGAAGTCTAATTTACTAGAGAGGACAACGAATATTAGGAATTAGCGAATAAGAAATTCGGAATATTCGTTGATTCCTATCATTCGCTGTCATCACCATCAAAAACAATTCAACCAATAACAGGAAAGGGAAAATCCTATGGCAAAAAGAACTGTAAAAACCCAGCGCCGCCGCCGGGCTGAAGAGCCGCGCGAACGCGCCGACGCCCCCCAGCGCAAACGACCATCCTCACGCCCACGCCCGAGCACATCACGCCCAACGGGTGGGTCTGGTGGGGGGTCGCGGCCACCAATACGGCCGTCTTCCGGTGGCTCCATCGGTCCATTGCTCAGCGGCTGCGCCAAACTACCGCTGTCCGTGATCATTATTATTGGCTTGATTGGCGTCTGCCTCGTTGGTGCCTTCTTCATCTTTGGCGGTGGCGATCTTCTCGGCGGCTCCAACTTCAGCGCACCCTCCGTACCCCAGCAAGAAGACGATTTCTTCGTTGAACAACAAGAAGCTGTCCCAACGCTGCCACCCGCAGAATTCATCCCGCCACCACCATCTACCGAAGGACAAACGTGGCTGGTGATGCTTTATCA
>QQUD01000853.1 GCA_008501785.1 Chloroflexota bacterium | reverse complement strand
GATTGGGGAAATTATATTGGCCCAGTCGATGAGCGTGGATATTCCAAATATGTGGAATGTGGCTTTGTTATTTTTCGTAACAACGACCCCAGTGAGCAAAATTTCATCAACATGTTTCAGCAAATCGGCGTCGATTATGAAGAATGGACCCTTGAGACACTGGGTGAAAAGTTCCCTATTGGCGATTTACATACCTTCCACCCGCCGCGCCCGATTGATGATGAAACTTTTTGGGAGGACTCCACCACCCCGTTAACTGGTGGTATTTTTAATCCGCAGGGTGGCTATGTGAATGACCCGCAATTAGCCACGTATAATTTGATGCTGGCGGCGAAAGCACATGGCGGGGACTTTTTGTTTAATGCGGAAGTGAGTGATGTGCGAGTGGAAAACGGCCGTATCTGCGGCATCACCCTCGCCACCGGCCAACAAATCGACACCCCCATCGTCATCAATGCCGCTGGCCCCCACTCCTTCATCATCAATCGCATGGCCGGTGTCGAAGCAGGCATGAAAATCAAAACCAATGCATTGCGCCGCGAGGTACATCACGTCGCTTCACCGAGGGGGTTCAACTTCCAAGAAAAAGGGTTCATCTTCTCCGATGCAGACTGCGGCATCTATTTTCGCCCTGAAACCGGCAACAACATTCTCGTGGGGAGTGCAGACCCAGAATGCGATCCGAAAGAGTGGGTAGAAAATCCTGACGACTACTTCCCACACCTCACCAACCAGCTTTGGAAAACACAAGTGTACCGGCTGGCAAAACGCATTCCCAAGCTTGAAGTCCCGGAAAAACCAAGCGGCATCGTCAGCCTGTATGACGTTTCAACCGACTGGATTCCAGTTTACGATCAATCTGATCTACCAGGCTTCTACCTCGCCGTTGGCACAAGCGGCAACCAATTCAAAAATGCGGCAGGTGTAGGACACATGATGGCTGAACTGGTTCACGCCGTCGAAAACGGGCAAAATCATGACGAAAATCCTGTACAGGTTAAAATGCCTTATACAGGCGCTGTGTTAAATACCGGCTTTTACTCACGCTTACGCACGATAAACGAAGAGAGCAGTTTCACCGTATTTGGTTAAAATATTGTTGCGTCATTTTCACCTACCAAACAAAAACTTCGGTTACCGCACCTGTCCCTTGATTTTCAATCGTGACTGTCAAAGAACCATGATCAATCGTCATGTCGCTGACAACCAAATCGGGCGCGGTAACGAAGTTGTTGACCACCATTGGCATGAAGAGATAGAAATTATCATTGTCGTTGATTTCGATTTCAATATTTTCTTCAGCCAGTGCATCGTAGATTGTGACATGACTGCTCACCGCGCAGTTGATGATGCTGATATGTGTACTTTCGGCATCAGCGTCGTCAACGGCCGTTACCACCACCGTCTGCGCCACATTCCAATTAGCTGGCGTAAAGGTGAGCACACGGCTGCTCAATTGCACCTGCGCATCCGATGTAAGCGTCACGACCACATCGGCCGTTGGTTCACTGGTGAGGACCACGTCAAAGCTGTCGGTGGCCCCGCCTTCGGAGACGGCCGTTTCACCATCCGTCTCCGTAATCACCACTCCCGCCGTATCATTATCCATAACCGCTGCATACAAATCTTCACCCATGCCATCATAATAGCCGTCATAGCTGGCAACATAATGATTAATTGTGCTGCTGTGAGACCCTTCGGCGATAGCGTCGTCAACGGCCGTTACCGTCACCGCTTGCGCCTTATTCCAGTTACCGTTGGTAAAGGTCAACGTTACTGAAACGCCTGCACCATTGCCCAAATCTGTTTGTGCATCTGGTGTAATCGTCACCTGCACATTAGCGGTCGGCTGGCTGTCCAGCACCAGCGTATAACTGTCAGTGAAGCCACCTTCGGTGACATTCGTCGTGCCACCAGATTCCGTGAGCGTGATTCCCACAGTATCATCATCTTGGATGATGCCCTCTGCGGCTGCGACGGCAATCGTGGTCCCAGTCGGGTTAGACAACGTAACCGTGAAGGTTTCATCATTTTCCACCACAGCATCACCACTGATATTGATCGTCACCGTTTGGCTGGTTTCGCCAGCCGCGAAATTCACCGTGCCACTGGGCAAGCTGCCGCCAAAATCGGCAGCGTTGGCAGGATTCGCTCCACTGCCGGTCACAGCATAGTCCACAGAACTGGCACCACTGACACTGCCAATGCGCGTTACTGTAAAGGTGAAAGCAGTGTTCCCTGCATCACCTTCTGCTTTGTCTGCATCCGTACCCGCAATAGATACCAGCGTATCGTCATTTTGAATTGTACCGGCTGCGGTTGCCGTGCCAATGGTTGTGTCAATTGGGTTAGATAAAGTAACGGTGAACGTTTCATCATTTTCGACAAGGGTATCACCTGCCACAGTAACAGTAACAGTTTGACTGGTTTCGTTTGCGGCAAAATTAACTGTGCCACTGGGCAAGTTACCGCCAAAATCAGCAACATTTGCCAGATTGGTACCGCTGCCGGTCACGGCATAGTCCACAGAACTGACACCGCTCATGTCACCGCTGCGAGTAACTGTGAAAGTGAATGCGGTATTGCCGCTGTCACCTTCTGCTTTGTTAGCTGAAGTGGGGGCAATGGCAACGCTGGGGCAGCCATTGCCCCCATCGGTAATTGACCAGCTATCAGAGCTGATCATATTGGCTCTAGCTGCTGCACCAGCACAGTATTTGCTGGTTCCACCACTAAAACCAACCCCGGAATTCAAGTTTTGGGCATTCCAGCCAATGAGGAGCGCATCGTAATTGGCCATTGAGAGGGCTTCGTCACCAAACATGCCATCTGCATTTGTCAACACACCAACATCCCAACTACCAATGTTTTGATCGAAGGCGGAAGCACCCTCAAACATAATTCCCATACTCGTTACATTGCCGGTGTTCCAGTTGCCGATATCCTGATTCAATCTGGAAGCATTTTGGAACATTCGGGTCATATTGGTGACGTTGGCGGTATTCCAACTACCGATGTCCTGGTTGAATCTGGAAGCATTTTGGAACATATTGGACATATCGGTAACCTTGGCAGTGTTCCAGCTACCGATATCCTGGTTGAAGGATGAGTAGCGAAACATATTGCTCATACTCGTTACATTACCTGTATCCCAACTGCCAATGTCTTGGTTGAAGAATGTAGCATAGGCGAACATATCGCTCATACTCGTTACATTGCCTGTATCCCAACTGCCAATGTGTTGGTTGAAGAATTTAGCAGTGTTGAACATATAGCTCATATTCGTTACATTGGCAGTGTTCCAATTGCCAATGTCTTGGTTAAAGGCAGTAGCCTCGATGAACATAGCAACCATATTCGTTACATTGGCAGTGTTCCAATTACCGATGTCTTGGTTGAAAGATGAGGAACCGTTGAACATATAGCTCATATTCGTTACATTGGCGGTGTTCCAATTACAGATGTCTTGGTTAACGGCTGAAACACCAGCAAAAATCCAACTCATATTCGTTACATTGCCTGTATCACAACTGCTACTGCCATGGTTAAAG
>QQUD01000115.1 GCA_008501785.1 Chloroflexota bacterium | reverse complement strand
AGCGAGATGTGGGGCGGGAAACGGCCGTTTCGATTCTAACCAATTCCCACGCCCATCCATTTACGCAGGCTCATCTGTTGCATGATGCGGCGTGGTTGGGTGTGAGGTGGGGGAAAACGGCCGTTGTTGCCGAACACACGCGTACTCTCAACGCGCTGGCCTACGAACATGACATGCGCCATTGGCAGGCTGTCGGTACTGTGTTGATGGGCTGGGTGCTCCTCCAACGCGGCCACATTGAAGATGGTACTGCCCAAATTGAAGAGGGTAAGACAGAATGTGCGAAACATCATTGCCAGCTTTGGTTTGAATCCGATTTATAAAAGTTATGATGGCCACAGCGTGTTTTAATAACAACATGGAAGCTTACAGACGTACTGTTCGAATAAATATGCAAAAGCGGCGCACACAACTTGAGGCAAAGTTTGGTCGTGCCTGGCAGGTGGCTGAGCAAGGGGCGGCACTCCTGAAATCAGAATTTGGTGCAGAACGTGTTGCTGTATTTGGATCGCTGTTAGCACCGAATTTGTTTCATCATCGATCTGACGTAGACCTGGCGGTTTGGGGTTTACCGGAAGATGATTACTTTCGTGCCGTTGGTCGCTTGCAAAGCCTAGATGGGCAGATTTCAGTAGATTTAGTGGTAGTTGAAATGGCTTCACCCCGACTGCAAAAAAAGATTGCCCACGAAGGGAAACTGTTATGAAAGAGTATGTTGCCCTTGCCAGCCGCATTCGGGAAAGTTTGGTAGAGTTGAAAACGGCCGTTAATCGTGCCATTTATCTAAAAGACAAAGCGGAAACGGCCGTTGATGATGATTATTGGGATGGTGTCGCATTAAATTTGCACAGCTTCTATATTGGAATCGAGCAGATTTTAGAAGATGTTGCTCGCACATCAGATTTTTGGCATGGTTCAAAATTGTAAAGTTAATTTGCCACATTCTGAACCATGCCAGATTTTTCATTATTTCTTGAAGACATGGACAGCAGTAAACCTGAAATCCTCCTTGACGGCCCTATCCTTAAAGAAATGAAAACAGCTCCGGATCACGCTCGAACCAGAAATTGACGACTTCATTATTTTGCTTGATGCTGGTATTTAGTATTTGAACACCTCGTTTCAATTGAGGTTGCCAGCGAGCCACGCCACAGGTTGATAACGAGAATGCACGCAGGAAATCACCCCCTAATTGTTTTTTAAATGCTGTACGATTCAGTGAGCTTTCAGCAATCTCCTCAAATTCATCACAATAATAGTCAAAGACCGTGTCAAATTTATCCAGTGGAGTCATAAAAAAAAGAAGAGGAACGAGATTAAGCGTTGGTGATCCCTTAACGGGGCGTGACCAGTCTAACAACACTGGCTCTGTTTGGCTTTCAAAAACGATATTGTCGAGATGGAAGTCTCCGTGTAAAAGCGTTTTCGGCGCATCTTTCAAGCGCTCGTTGGCTATTTGGGGTGCAAATTCGATTTTATCGAGCAGTAATCGCGCAAAGCCGCCCAGATTATTTGGAAACCGTTCGAGAAATAAGGCGCGGCGGGATTGAAACCAATCGTTGGTGCGGGTCCAGATTGAAACATCAGGAACCCAGGTGAGTTCAGCAAGTTTTGGATGTTCTAACCAGGTTGCGTGCAGCTTGGCCAAACTATGCGCAATACCTTTTGCCCGTGCTAAGTCAAGCTGTACAAGGACATCCCCTTGGGCGGCATCTTGCAAATCTTCAAGAACCAGTACAGCTTTCTTTTTCTTTTCATCAACGCCACTAAAAAAACAGAGCGGTGTACGCGTTCCGACATCCTTGAAGGTTTGGTAAAATTGCACTTCCCCAATACCGGCATTGCTATCTGTATCCCACAATTTTATGACTACAGATTGTGATGCTTTATTATCTTGCCATTGAAAACGAAAAATGCGGCTGGCAAAACCGTAGGCTTCTCCAATGCGCTTGCTTTCAAGCGTATCAAAAGTTGCATCAGGAAAAGTGGTGGCTAACACAACTTGCAGCCATTCTTTTGTCACTTCATTTTCAGAAGCAGGTACAGAAAATTCAGTTTCAAGCACAGCTTTTATTCCTTTGGGACAAGCCCTTTTTTTTGCTAAACGAACCTCGTTAAACCTCATTGTAATGGCAAATTGGCTATTTCAACTGTTACGGACTTCTGAAAAACCTTTGATTGCCATGCTGGATGTTTGACGACATCATCACCATGCCCTAGAATAGAACTCCTGTTCTTTTTCTGGCTGATTTTTGGTAGACACCCCGTCTGCCTCTACGATGTGTGAAAGCCGTCAGGATTAGCCAACTACCGAAAGGAGAAACGAATGAGCACCAATATAGATCCCCAAGCACAGAAAATGATCGACAACATGCCCGACAAGACAGGCAAATCGTTGGATGAATGGTTCAGCATTCTTGCTGCGGTCGGATTGGAAAAGCATGGCGATATGATGAAGCTCCTCAAAGGGAAGCACAGCGTGACACATGGCTTTGCCAATACTATTGTCATTTTGTATCGGCAGCAGGTGGCTGGCGGCCCCCCGGCCGAGTCTGATCTGATTGCCAACCAATATGCTGGTGCCAAGGCAGACTTGATGCCAATCTACGAGGCTGTATTGGTGGCTGTAAAAGGGTTCGGCCAGGACGTTGCGATTGCGCCCAAGAAGAGCTACGTCAGCCTGCGCCGCAAGAAGCAGTTCGCCATCGTTCAGCCGTCTACGAAGACTCGGGTTGACCTGGGTCTGAACCTTAAGGGTGTCGAGCCTACCGAGCGCCTGCGGGGTGGCGTCGTATTTAGCGGCCTGTGCAGTCACACGGTGGCTATTACTTCACCGTCTGAGATTGACCTAGAGGTTATAAACTGGCTCAACCAGGCCTATGATCGTGCCGGGTAGGCGTTTGGCGCCAAATGAACTTGTAAAAAGTTCTGTCTAACCCGTGGAGAATGCGCCATTGGTTTAAATTGCAAAAGAAACTATCAAGGAATTCGTTGAATACGATTGAATAGAAACTTGGGTTATTCAACTGGGCAACTATCCAAGTGCAAATATTGCTGGCATTCGGCTTCAGTGAGGGATCGGGTGATGCGGGATTGGGCTAGTGTGGTCAACTCGGCCAGGTCCAACGCCCAGATGCGGAAGATGCCATCCCAGCCTGAGGTCATTAAGTGTTTACCATCAGAGGTAAATTCAGCCTTGGCTACGGCGGCCGGATGTTGCAACCCTAGCAGAAATTCCCCCGTTTCTGCATCACGAATCTCAACCAAACCAGCCAAGCCAGGGATAGCAATTCGTTCACCATCTGGACTGAAATTCATCTGGTCTACCCAACCAGAGCCACTCTGAAGCTGGAAGAGCTTTACCATATCCTCGTCCGTGGCTTGCCAGGGATCGGCAGGAAGCTGCCACACCTCGATTTCCTGACTAGATCCGCCAGCCGCCAGGCGACTCCCAACTGGACTAAATGCGAGACCCCAATATCCACTGCTGGCGGGAGCATTGCCAGTTGTCAGTAGCATCTGCCCATTGTGCGCATCCCAGACTCTGATTGTT
>QQUD01000712.1 GCA_008501785.1 Chloroflexota bacterium | reverse complement strand
ACGCCACAAGTTTCCGCACTATAACACCCGCCACCACCCTGAAAATACACAAAAACGTTATTCGATGTCCCCGGACGCACCCAATAGGCATAAGGAGTATTGTGAGCACAGCGCGTGTCACCAGCAGGTTCAATTTTTGTCCAACCTTGTGGTAGGTTTGATAGCATGGACATGTTTGTAGACGCGTCACTTGTTATTTGCTCAGAGCGGCAGGTTGGCAATGTGAAGGCAAAGATAATAACAAGACCGAGTTTTATCAGAAAGGGTTTTGAATGCTGCATGGATGCATTTTACATGATGGGACAAGAGTTGAGTTAAGTAAGGGGAAATTTAATGACTAGTACCTTAATTTTGTACAAAGTCGGCGGTTTTTAACTTTTTCCTTCAAACTGGAGCGGTTTTAACTTAAGAAAAACGCTCAAAACAGTACCTTTCCAAACAAATTAGCAGGTCGGTCGAATTTTTCGTTTGACTTAGCAACTTAACATAAATGAATTTTCCTTGGTTATCAAAAATAAGTTCACCCGGTATGCAAAGGAGGTCACGGACAATGCGCTTCAACCCAAAAGACTCAAATCGTAAGCCAACCAAAGCATGACGCTTGAAATCAGCCAGTAAATTATGGGCTAGATCCGTCAGTAGGATATATGCAGTTTGTCCATTGAATGATGATTTACGTCGGACAGCCATTACTAAACCGCTTTTATCTTGGCGAAATTGTGCCACTTCTGCCCCCCCCCACGCTCCCGATAAAGGGGCAAAATAAGGTAATAGAATTAAAGAGGATAGGTTTGTACCCAAGTCGGATTTTGCTGATCATCCGGTGAATAATGTTTCTTGGTACGGTGCAAATGCGTATTATAACTGGGTAAAAGGGCAATTACCGACTGAGGCTCAATGGGAATATGCGGCACGTGGGATTGATAGCCGTCTTTACCCGTGGGGGATCACCATACCTACTTGTACTATAGTCACAGGTCCAGGTCGTTTTGGCGGTTCAGTTGAGGTTGGTGCCAGCTTCATGAACGGCCGTTACCTTGGCGTCATGAGCCTGATAGCCATCGACAAAGATGGCAACCATACAGGTTTTACGGAGTATAGCAAGAAATCGTGGGGACAAATGAACAGACGATAATTTGCCACCTTCGATGAGGCGTGAACGCCCCATCTACGAGATGAAAGCCCTTTCAGGGCTAAGAATCCGTCAGGCCCGGAGGGCCTTCCACCTCGTAGCCAGGGGCTTCAGCCCTCGGCGGGTGCGGCAGATATTTTGTCCCCACAAATCGTTGCAATACTCGGTTTTACGAGCGTACCCGGCAAAACCTACATCTGCCAAACCCCAGACATGACCGAATTGGTAGAATGTCCACGCAATGTGGTCCAGATAAATGCTCGGTGGCAACAACCTAAATTGTGAGAATGGCATCTGTCACGGGTGACAATTGTCATTCACGAATTGCAAGCAATTGGTTTATGCATGTGCCGTTAGGCTGTGAGGCTTGCAATTTCAGCTTGCAATAGTTGTTCAAGGTATGGGGATAGTTGCCAAAACTGTTTGAGGGACTTGTATTCTTGAACAGCGCGTTGGTTGCCTGGTTTGCCTGTTTTTACAGCGCGAATGAGCAGGTTTTTCCCGGTATGCTCCGTTGAAACAAACTCCACAATATCAGTGCGATACCCCATTATTTGCAAAATCAATGAACGAAAACTATCCGTCAAAATATCGCCCATCCGCTCTTTGAGTGAGCTATGCCGCAAAATGGGAGAAAATATGTCAGGGTTGTTTTTCTGGGTCATTTGTTGTTGTAAGTGATGATGGCAGCACGGGGCGCAAAAAACCATGTCGCTTTGCCACTTAATTGCCTGGGCCAATGTCTCATCGGTTGCTGTGTCGCAGGCGTGTAGGGCTAACACAACATGAGGCAATGTGGTTGGTTGAAAATCAATGATTGTTGACTGTTGAAAGCTTAACCCCTCCCAGCCTAACTCCTGCGTTTGTGCAGTGCGCCTTTCTAAAAGGGGCTTGTTGACATCAATCCCAACCATTTCTGTGGGCAGTTTCAGGATATGTTTCAGGTAATAAAACACAGCAAATGTCAGGTATGCATTGCCGCAGCCGCAATCTATAATGTGCAGCGGCGATGCATCGAGTTTTTCTAGTTCGCCGGATTCGAGGACAAGTTTTAGGAACTCGTTGATTTGTTTGAATTTGCCCTGCCGGTTGGCGCGAATTTTGCCATCCTTTGTCATGATGCCGATTGTTTCAAGGAATGGGTCTGGTTTATCTCCTGGCAGAAGCAAATTTTTGCGACGATCGTGGCTCAAGGAGAGCTGTTTTGATTTGGTATGGGATTTGTGTCGATGAATAAGCGCTTTCCCTTTTTTGGTGAACTGAATTTGTAGTTTATCGCTGCTCGTTTGCACATGGATGTTTTTGAATGGGAGCGTCAATATTTCATCTAGTTTTTCGCTGATTTCAGCTTCGGTGTAGTTTTTGGTGATGTCTTTTTTGGCATCGAAATGCGAAATTTGGATGTGTCGGCTCTCTTTGAGCATGACAGGTCGCACAATCAGCTTGTTCCAGGGCACGGTTTGTCCACGCTGCTGGCCGGTGAAGACGGCTCTAATAAATTGTTTTTTATCCAATATGCTTTCTTTGACAAGCTGTTTGTAATCGTTCAATGGGAAATCCTCAGTATAGTTTTGTAAGTATCGTATATCACTCCTTTATTTATGCAAATTGCGACCATTGAGGGGTAATGAAATATTGTAGAAACAGTGGCAAAACATAGTGTTTGAACGGCTAATTTGACCTTCTAATCCTGTTGTCTTTGTCTGTGATGCTGCTTTGCAACAATGGCGTTCACAAACAGGTGAAATCATAAAATTGACAGATGGTATCCACTTCCCTTTGCTTGACCGTATCATCTCCAGTTTTAACGGTCATGCCTGCTTCCTCTTGGGCCTGACCGCATGAAACATTTTCCTGGGCACCCCCCCAACGAGTTAAGCTGGTCTGATCAGGAAGGCATCTGGTTAAGTGTTCCGGCGCAATGTACTATCCGGCAATACTTGTTGGTCGGAACACTAGTACCGTAACTTTCTAAAAATGTAGGGCGATTTGATAAATCGCCACTCTGGGCGAATTGCCAATTCACCCTACAAAATCATAAAGTTGAGGTACTAGTTATTATGCGCGTTGTGTTAAAAAAAAGATAATTCCACCCCCAATGAGCAATAAAAAGAATGCACCAACGAATAGCCAAACAAGTAAATTAGTTGAATTTGCTGGCTCATCGGGTGGTGATGGTGGCTGGGTTGGAACGGCCGTTTCTGTCCCCTCATCACCACTTTCTGCAGTAACAGCTGAAACGGCCGTTGCTGCATCTGGATAGGCTGTGGGGAGTGGTGTTACGGTCGGTAAAAGGACGGTGGCGATGGGAACGGCCGTTTCCGTTGCCACCACTGTCGCGGTGGCTGCCACAACCCGCGATTCTCCCGGCGAATTGCTGGAACCCCCAATATTAATTAGCCGGGGACCCTGCCCCACAATTAC
>QQUD01000478.1 GCA_008501785.1 Chloroflexota bacterium | reverse complement strand
GAATTTTGAAAAAAAATTGTATTTGCAGCTTTTTTATGTTAACTTATAGATACCGATAATTTAGGAATATTAGTAATTATTGATTTGGAAGAAAAATAGTGAGTATTAAAAACAGCCAAGAACTAATTGAACCGATAACTCATAAGGCATTACAAAAAAGAGATCTAACACGCGCGGGTAAGGCAGCGAACCAGGCTGCTACCGACTACCTTTTTATAGATTATCGTCAGCGACGCGCACAAAAGACGATTCGCACACAAACGGCAGCTTTGCTACTTTGGATCCAATACCTGGCCGAAGTTGGCGCAGCCGGCGAGTTGATCGCGGAAGCTGAAGCGTGGGCAACCCTGTTTTTTGATGATGCGGCAGCTGCTTTGCTGATCAAATATGCCGAGTCACAACAATGCTCTCTTCCTATAATAGTTAGCGCACATTACTGTCAACACACGCCTGCTGCATGGCAAGGTGTCACCTGGGGACTGGTTGAAGGGTTTGTAAAATGGTTGCTGCATCAAGGGTACAGCGTTGCCAGCGTCAATAATCGGCTGTCGGCCGTCAAGGTGTATGCACGGTTAGCAACAAAAGCAGGCATCATCCCCGCTACCGAACACGCCTTGATTCGTGACGTTCGTGGGTATGGCGGGATTGAAGGAAAACGTGTGGATTCAGCGCGAGCAAGAGCACGGGTGGGAAATAAGAAGGAGGAGGCGATTGTGTTAACGGCCGTTCAAGCCCGCCAACTAAAAACACAGCACCCCCCTACCCCCCAGGGCATCCGGGATCGTCTGCTCATCTGCCTGCTCTTGGATTTAGGTCTGCGTGCCAGTGAAGTAGCCGCTATCACAGTGGAAGATTTAGCAGACCCTGGTTACGTTACGGTTTATCGGCAAAAAACGGATACCATTGACCGCATGATGTTAACGGCCGATCTTTTGACTGTTTTGGAAGATTACCGCAGGTATATGCGAAGTGGCGGTGTTTTATTGCGAGGCAGCCGCAAGAATGCCAAACTGACCAATCAGGTGATGTCGGTGCGAGCCATTGGTGCACGCATCAAAATTCTGGGCCGGGATATTCTCAGCATTTGGGAGCTAAGCCCACACGATTTACGCCACACCTGGGCAACACGGGCCGCTAAAGGGAGCAACCCATTCATTCTGCGGGATGCTGGGGGCTGGACAAACATGCAAACGCCCAGCCGGTATGTAGAGCGATCCAAGGTTGTGAATGAAGGAATTCAGCTAGATTATTGATTGCAAATCCGAATCAATGGCGTATGTAAATGATAAAAGAGAGAGTATTTCAAACCGTGTGCTGGCTAATGAAATGAGCAGCATCTTGTCCGTTCAGATGATGGGGCGTTGATGATTTATCAGCGGTCATTTCAGGATACCAACGCTCAAAGGTCTTTCTTAGATCATTATTCAAAGTCTTGGTCCGAACCTGAAGCAAAAGATGAGATCCCTTTTTTGACCAGCGCATTTGCTGCTTCTTAACCATCCGTTTGCTCACAATCTCATTAACAGCCGATTCAGTAAACGCAGTAGAAATGATTTCATCATACCGATACCGCTCAGCATAATTGGGAATAAACGACCGATTGTTATCGATGTAGGTGTAAAATTCATCCAATGCCTTTGACAGCTTGTCTTGTTTCGCGCCTTGCTCAATCTGGTACTCACACTCAAGAAACATTTCATCCAAATCTTCAAGTGCATTAGAGACATGACCATGCCACAATCGCCATTTAACCCTCTCTAGAGATAATAACATTTTCTGCTGAAATTAGGGTACTGTGCATATTCGCGCAGAAATGTGCAATAGGACTCAAAGAAGATAAACAAAACCAACAACATATTCAACACATTACGTAATCATCGGTGATTTGATTGGATTGGCAATCGCGCAGGCGCTTGTCGAGATGCAAGGAAGATGGACTAGAGCAAAGAGTGATGGGTTGGGGAAGGGAGCGGCCGTTTGTATTGAATTACCATTTTCAAGAAAACGAGATTTGTAAACTTGAGGGTAGTGTCTTCTTATCAAGGCTTTAAACTCGATCACCCTAAAAGCTTAAACCAGATTATTTTTCTTCAAGTTTTGCCGCCGCCATAAGCGCATAGAGAGAAGTTGGGTAATCATGCCACAGCTGCCAGTACGCGGCGACAGCTTGCGCTTCGTTGCCTTCCATTTCATGTGCTAACCCCAGCAAGTAAAGCATTTGGGGTAGCGAGATAGGCCATTCGGAGTCATGAATGGGTACATACTCATCGGCAATGGCCGTTAGGATAGGGATAGCGGCGGCAGAATCGCCATTTTCAAGGATGAGAACTTTAGCTGAATCGAATGCATCATCAAACGGCATGCCCAGGCTGTTGGGTGCATGCCGACTGACCTCAACAAACTCCCCCTTCTCAGCATCCCACCAATAAGTGATGCGGTCAACACCCATATACGAGGTAGCAGCATCGACAAACCGTTCGAGTTGGAGGTCATCTTCTACCATTTGCAGACTATAATCCATTTCATGGCCGTAGAACATGTGTAACTTTGCCTCCCATGCCTCTTCATCTTTTATGAGTTGCAAAAAGCGCAAACCTTTGTTTGAAAGTACGGCAACCAAGGGCGTATCGAAAAGAGGAAGAGAATGAATCTCGGCCGAAATCTCTTCTACCGCCTCCCCTCCAGCCCAAAGTCTCGTCAATTTCATCACTTCTGTCCCACCATCGGTCTGCAATATCGCCCACACCTCGACATCAGCGGGAGGGAATAGCGTTGGATGCGACAACGCGAAGAGCCAATCGAGCCGCCCATCACCGTTTAGATCATCATGTTGTGAGTAAATAACTTCGGCTACATTTACGTAGTCAAACACATTGCCTTCGCCATTATATTGCTCCAACCTTTCGGCAAACAAATTGTCAAAGGCACACAAGGGCATTGTTGTTTGAATTCCCTCAAGCTCCATTTCAGTTGCCAATAAGGCGTCATAAGCTGTTTTACAGGCTTCATAGGCACTCTCTACCCCATCATATTCCCCCAAAAAAGCCTCTGCCGCTTGAGAAAATCCTATGAACTTCGGTGGGACCTCGTCATGCAAATTCTCAAAAACAGAACGCGCCATCTCTTCATCTTCCAAGTACACGTAGTTCATCCCCAATACAAAACGCATGGCGTGGTAATATGGTGCTCCAAAAAAGTCATAATCAGCAGCAGGTTTTTGCAGCGCTTCCTCCAAAAAGGCAATCACTTCGGGATAATTGCCTTGTTCAATCCCTTTCTTAACCCACTCAGATATAGAGAGAATGTCTGTTGGGTAAGAAGGAACAGGCTGTATTGTGACCTCAACCGTTTCGTATGAGTCACCTGTCCATTCATGAATTGTCGTTAAGCCATTATAAGTGCGAACAATTTGTAGGCGCGAAGGATCATCACCTTCAACAAATTCCCAGATTTCTCCGAACAGTCCCCCACTGAAGTCGAAAGGTGTTCCCGCCAGCTGCACAAACTCCTCTCCATCCCACCGATACATATAGAGTGAACTACCTATCATTGTTCCAC
>QQUD01000250.1 GCA_008501785.1 Chloroflexota bacterium | reverse complement strand
GTAAACAGTAATCGGTAATCGGTGGACGGTAACCGGTTTGTTACTCACCACTTACCATTTGCCACTCCCTTATCCCTTAATACCCTTCACCGCCGCTAACTGTACCGCTTCAACAATGTGTTGATAGCCGGTGCAGCGGCAGAGATTGCCAGAGAGGGCTTCGCGGATTTCGAGTTCTGTGGGGTTGGGGTTCTCTTCGAGGAAGGGGAGCATCGACATTAAAATGCCGGGTGTACAAAAGCCACATTGCAAGCCATGTGCTTCCCAGAATGCCTCTTGCAGCGGGTGCAGCTTGTCTTGACTTTCGGCCAAACCTTCAACCGTAGCGATTTCCTGCCCGTGGCACTGCACAGCAAACACAAGGCAAGAGCGCACCGGCAGCCCATCTAGCAGCACCGTGCAAGCCCCACAAACCCCTTGCTCACACCCCACATGCGTTCCGGTTAGACCCAGTTCGTGTCGCAAAAAGTCACTCAGCAACAAACGTGGCTCGACCGCATTCTCATAAACTTTCCCATTAATTGTGACTGAAATATTATGTTTTTCCATTCGTGCCTACTGTAATCGGTAATCGGTTTTCCGTTTTTTGTTTTTTGTTTTCTGTTATTTTGTCTTCTCAAACGCCTGCCGCAGCACCCGTTCCGTCAACACTTTAGCCAAATGCCGTTTGTATTCTGTGGTCGCATGGATGTCGCCGGTTGGTTCGATTTCTTCCTGAGAGGCAGTAACGGCCGTTTCCATCACCAACTCCTCCGAAAAACCATGCCCTACCAGCATACCAGCTGCTTTGTGGGCTACCATCGGTATTTCACCGAGATTGAGATAAACAAGGCGGGCAGCCGTGCAAGCCCCGCTTGTATCCACAGTGACCAGCGCCGCGACACCTGCCAATGCGTAATCGCCATGCCGCCGCGCCATCTCTTGAAATGCATAACCTGTACGTGCTGGCATGGCTGGCAAGGCTACCTCTGTCACCATCTCGTTATCTTCGCACGCTGTTTCAAAAAGGCTGGTGAAAAAGTCGGGCGCGTTGACCCATCGTGAACCGGTGGTGTTTTGGAGGCGAATACGGCCGTTTAGCGTCACCGCAATCATTGGCAGTTCCCCCGCCGGGTCTGCATGTGCCAGACTACCACCCAACGTGCCCCGATTACGAATTTGTGGATGAGCGATGTAAGGCATCGTTTCATGCAGCAAAGGGGCATGTTCTGCGACCAGTGGACTCATTTCAAGTTGCCGGTGGCGCACCATCGCACCCAAACGAAGTTCATTGGTCGCCGCGTCATGGCGAATAAAATTCAGTTCGGTAAGAGGGTTTATATCGATCAAGACAGCAGGCTGTGATAGGCGAAAGTTCATCACTGGCACCAAACTTTGCCCACCGGCCAGTAGTTTTGCATCAAAACCACTTTCTTGTAGTGTCGTTAGAGCACCATCCAACGAATCGGGCGCAAAATATTCAAATGGAGCTGGTTTCATCGGACCGTCCTTCTTCTTCCTAGTTAAACATTGGGGATATTCAGAACTTATTCTAAAATAGAATGACCTACTCATCAAGGATGAAACGGTTAAACTGTTTAAATTGGGTGAAAGCCTTTCCACATTTCAGCTTTCTGGCTGATAGCTGATAGCTGATAGCTGACTAGCTTTTCTTAGGAGTTGCGATGACTTTTTTGCACACTTTACTGGAAAACTGTGAACGGCAGCCGCAGAAAACGGCCGTTGAATTTGTTCATGCCGATGCCGTTGAAACTGTCACGTATGGGCAATTAAATCAGATTGTCGAGCGGACGATGACCTATTTGCAACTATTAGGTGTGCATCCAGGGGATCGGGTGGCGCTGCAACTGCCAAAAGGTTTGCCATTCCTTTATTTGCATTTGGCAACGATTCGCCTGGGAGCGATTACGCTGCCTTTAAACACTGCTTATCCACCTCAAGAACTGCGCTACTTTTTGACAGATGCGGAAGCAAAATTGTTTGCGACGGATGTACGGCAACAAGAAACAGTTGCACCTATGTTGTCTGAACTGCCATTTATAGAGCAGGTTCTGTATCTTGAGACAGATGTCCCTACGCATTTTCAAAATCTCATTCCACATAAACCTGCCAAACATTTGCCCGCACTACCGGATGATTTAGACAGTGTGGCGCTGATGATTTACACGAGCGGGACCACCGGGCGCCCAAAAGGGGCCATGATCACGCATGGTAACTTGACGACAAATATTGAAGGTCTGCATACGGCATGGGGGTGGCGAGAAGATGATGTGCTGCTGCATGTGCTGCCCATTTTTCATGTGCATGGGTTGGTGGTGGCGCTGCATGGTGCGCTGCATGCTGGCGCAACGGCCGTTTTGCTGCCCCAATTTGACGTCGAGAAAACATGGCAAACAATGGCCGAGCGCAATTGCACAGTCTTTATGGCTGTGCCGACCATTCATAAGCGCATGGTGGCATTCCCAGATGTAGATCGATATGACATTAGCCAGATGCGTTTGTTGACATCTGGCTCTGACCGGCTGCCGGATGACTTGTTTATCAAAGCACAGCACGTGTACGGGCATACCCTATTGGAACGATACGGCATGACAGAGACTGGCATGAATTTGTCGAATCCGCTGCGGGGGGAACGGCGTGTTGGTTCTGTGGGATTGCCATTGCCCGGTGTTGAGGCACGTGTGGTTAATTTGTTGGATGAGCCGCTGCCGGATGGCGAAGTTGGGGAAGTGCAGGTGCGCGGAGCGCATGTGTGCAAAGGGTATTGGCGGCAACCGGAGAAAACGGACGCTTCCATCACCGCTGATGGCTGGTTTCGCACGGGCGATTTGGGCTTGCGTGAGCCGGATGGCTATTTTTCGCTGAAGGGGCGCGGTAAAGATTTGATCATCAGTGGTGGTTACAATGTGTATCCGCCCGAAGTAGAATTGGTGCTGTCAGAACATCCGGTGGTGGTGGCGAGTGCCGTGGTTGGTTGTGAAGATGAAAAGTGGGGGGAGCGGGTAACGGCCGTAATCATCCGCCATCCTGACATCAGAGCCTCTGCCGCAGAAATCATCGACTTTTGTAAAGATCGGTTGGCAAATTACAAAGTGCCCAAAAAAGTGATCTTTGCCGATGAACTTCCCCAGAATGCGTTGGGGAAGGTGCAAAAAGCGAAATTGCGTGAACAAATATGTGGTGAAAGGAGCCAATAATGAATGATGAATTGAATGGTTTCCTGGCAAAATATGAACCGCTGTCAGTAGAAACGGCCGTTTGGGAAGGTATGCCGCTCGAAATCAAGTTTTATCTGACTGACGAAATGCCACCGCTGCCTTTAGTCACATCTGTACGTGCTATTGTGTTGCGCGAAGATACTGTTGTTGTTGTGCGGGATGGTGAGGACAGTTACCATGTGTTTCCCGGTGGCCGACGCGAAGACGGAGAATCTGTCTTGGAAACACTTGAACGCGAACTTTTGGAAGAAACTGGTTGGTCGATTACCAATCCCAAATTTTTCGGTTTTGCCCATTTTCATCACCTTGCGCCAAAAGTCCCAGATTATCCATACCCGTA
>QQUD01000772.1 GCA_008501785.1 Chloroflexota bacterium | reverse complement strand
ACCTAATAATTTTTTTTTAAAGCATTGGTAAATTCAAGATATGATGAACAAAAAAACAGTTTCACTTGTTTTAGGCAGCGGTGGCGCACGTGGATTGGCGCATATTGGTGTGATTCACTGGTTGGAAGCGCACGGTTATGAAATCAAAGCGATTTCTGGCTGCTCGATTGGGTCGTTGATTGGTGGTGTGTATGCGGCGGGAAAGCTCGATGTGCTAGAAGCGTGGATGCGGGCGATTACCCGCCCTGTTTTGGCAAGCTATCTAGATTTTGCCTGGAAACGGGACGGCATTATCAAAGGGGATAAAGTCATCAATACGCTGGTTAGTCTCATTGGAGACCAGTTGATTGAAGATTTACCGATGCCGTATACGGCCGTTTCCTTCGACCTCTATGGCGAAAAAGAAGTATGGATACAATCAGGAAAACTATTCGATGCCATCCGCGCCTCTAGCTCACTTCCACTTGTGATGACACCCTTTGAAGATAATGGAACCGTTTTAATCGATGGTGGGATATTGAATCCGGTTCCCATTGCCCCCGTGTTCAGTGAACAAACAGACTTGATCATTGCTGTCAATCTTGGCGGACCCTTTCAAGCGTTTGATAAACCCAAACAGAAAAGTGAAAAATCAAACCCAATCACGTCAACGCTAAGTGAGCAAATCAAGCAATTTTTTCAAAGCATTCAATCATTGGCCCCCATTAATGTTGAACGCGGCATCAGTCCATATGAAATTTACTATCAGTCGTTTGAGGCCATGCAAAGCACCATAGCACGACTAAAATTGGCCGCCTATCCGCCTGACAAAACCGTTGATATTCCACGCAATGCATGTGGCACGATGGAGTTTTATCGTGCGGCAGAAATGATTGAATTTGGTTACCAAATGGCTCAAAAATTTTTGGATGATATATAATTGTTTGACCTCCAAATACACCAAAAATCAATCAAATACCCCATCCATTTCTCCTACAGACACAACAAAAAAGATTCCTATAATAATAGACTAAAGTGATCACATGACTTCAGTTTCTCACAAATCAACAATTAATCTAAACAGGGTATGGAAATGAGCTGGACGATTTTAATAACTGATGATAATAAAATTATTCGAAACATCGTGCGCCTCATCTTGGAAAACCAGGGACATGCTGTTTTTGAAGCCGTTAATGGCCTGGATGCACTTTCGAAAGTGAATGAATGCCATCCTGATTTGATTATTATGGACGTGATGATGCCCGAAATGGATGGTTTGACAGCTTGTAAAAACATAAAAAGCAACGAAGCTACTGCTAAAGTTCCAATCGTCATCCTAAGTGCCAATACATCTGCGCAAAACAAAGCATCAGGGTATGAAGCTGGGGCTGAAATGTATTTGGAAAAACCTGTTGTCCCTGCGCTGCTAAATGAAACGATATGTAATATTCTCTCTTAAAAATCAATCCGGCTAAACCTGTATCGGCGACTATGTTATCTTCATAAATCCTCTTGAAGTAATAAGAACACCCCTCCATTCATTAATAGTTTATGCAACAACATCGTTGGTAATCAATAATATTCCGTGTACAATGGTCTCGACAACAACGATTATTTCCCATTAAGTGTTGCGGCAAAGCAATACTAGAAAAAGAGGTGTGCTTTTGGCAGCGTTAACATCGTCTGTAGACCTTTCTTTGCTCGCCCCATTAGTTGAAAAATATAACGGCCGTTCCCGATCAGCCCTCCTCCCCTTCCTGCATCAATCCCAGGAACTGTATGGATGGCTGCCCCGCGCAGTGCTAGAAACCATTGGCAAAACATTGCGGGTTCCGCTGGCTGAAATTCATGGTGTGGTTGAGTTCTACACCATGTTCTACACAGAACCAACCGCCAAACGCGTCATTCGCGTTTGTGAAGATTTGGCCTGCACCCGCGCAGGCGCACAGTCGGTGATGGACACCATTTCAGACAAACTCGGCATTCACCATGGTGAAACGAGTGCCGACGGCAGCGTCACCTACGAATGTGTGCCATGCCTGGGCATGTGTGAACATGCACCCTGCGCCCTTAACGGCGAAAAGCCGGCCGGTTCACTCACGCCAGAAACGGTTGACGATTTTCTCAACGGGTCCCACCCCGAACCCAATGCGCTGCCCTACGGTGGGCCATTCATCAAACTGTCACGCATTGGCCGCGTCGATCCAACCAGTTTGGGTGATTACGAACGCAATGGCGGCTACCGTGGTCTAAAAAAATCGCTGACCATGTCGCCAGACACCTTGATTGGCACAATTGAGAACTTCAGCATTCTTGGGCGTGGTGGGGCCATGTTCCCGCTGGGGCGCAAGTGGCTCTTTACGCGTGGCGCACCGGGCACGCCTGCCGAGAAACATGTCGTTGTCAACGCCGACGAAAGCGAACCGGGTACGTTTAAAGACCGCTGCTTGCTGGAAGAAGATCCGTTTGCCGTGATCGAAGCAATGACGATTGCCGCCTACGCCATTGGTGCTGAAAATGGTTGGATTTTTGTGCGTGGCGAGTACCCACGCGCTCATCGCCGTTTGCACAATGCGGTTGATATGGCGCGAGACGCGGGTTACTTGGGGAAAAACATTTTAGGTAAAGAAGGATTCCATTTTGATGTGCATGTGCGCTTAGGCGCAGGCGCATATATTTGCGGTGAAGAGACGGCTCTTTTTGAGGCGATTGAAGGAAAACGTGGTTTTCCACGTATCAAACCACCGTTCCCGACTACGCATGGATTGTTTAATCAGCCAACGGCCGTTAACAACGTCGAAACCCTGGTCGCCATGCTCGCCGGTCTCACCATCGGCGAAGCCTCTTGGAACCGCATCGGGGCCGCAGATTCACCAGGGACCAAACTATTTTGCGTCAGCGGAGATGTCAAACTGCCCGGCATCTATGAAATCCCATTCGGCATCACGATTCGTGAATTGATTGACATGGCGGGTGGCACTCCCAACGAACATCCTGTGAAAGCGGTGCTGATGGGCGGCGCAGCAGGTGTCTTTATTGGCGAAAACAAGCTGGACACCCCGCTCACTTACGACGCCATGCGCAAGGAAAACATTCCGATGGGATCGGGGGTGGTGATGGTGTTTGATGAAACAACAGATTTACGCCAACACCTCTATGAACTCAGCCGCTTCTTTGCCCACGAAAGCTGCGGCAAATGCTTCCCCTGCCAAATTGGCACCCAACGCCAAATGGAAATCGTCGAGCGCATCGCCAACAACGGCGGTCCCAAACCCACCGACAAAGGCGACTTGCTCGACATCGGCTTTACCATGACCGAAACCTCCCTTTGCGGTCTTGGGCAAACGGCAGCATCGGCACTGATCAGTGCAATAGAACTGTGGCCTGAGTTAGTGGAATAACAAAACCTCAACCATGCTCTGGCCGGTCTCCTGACCGTGCCAGTCGAGGCGGCACGGTCAGGAGACCGGCCGCAGCCCTAAAAGTTGTAAATGGAATCTTCAATCGTCAATCAAAAATCGTCAGTTCAAAAAGGCATTCAACCTGTTCGTTACATTTCGGTCAATGGGACGGGACTACA
>QQUD01000505.1 GCA_008501785.1 Chloroflexota bacterium | reverse complement strand
TCACAGTTTTGAGTGAGCAATCTCTCTAAACTTGCGTGAGCGAATGGTAAGATGATGTGTGGCGATTGTTTTCTATTTGTCAGGCCATGCTATAATTTGCCGACTTAAAACAGTACCTGCAACTTGCACCTTGCAACTTGCACCTTTAATTTTATGCAAGCAACTGCCCCTCAACCCTCTCCAAACCCTTTTAGCCGAAATCTCGGTTATTTTTTGGCTGCACCAATTACCACGCTGGTGCTCAGCGTAGTCGTATTGGCGTTTGTGGTGGCGGGGTACCAGAGCCAGCATAACGGCCGTATCTACACCGGCATCTCCGTTTCAGGCATCGATCTTAGTGAATTAGAAATGTCCGAAGCAGAAACGGCTCTCGCCGACGCCTTTGCTGACGCCAATTCCCAGCAAATCACCTTTTCTGATCCATCAACTGCCCAAACCTGGACAATGACCCCAGCAGAATTGGGAATCCGCATTGACCCGGCAGCGACCACGGAAGCCGCCTACAACGTCGGCCGTGAAGGCAACCCATTCACGCAAATGCAGGAGATGTATCAGAGCTGGTATTACGGCCGTTCTGTGGCCCCAGTCTTTGTTTTAGATGAAGGGCAGTTGGTCGATTCACTGGATGGATTGGCGGGGCAAGTGTATCAGGCACCAGTTAATGCACAGGTGCGGTTGAATGGCGAAACGGCCGTTTACACCCCCAGTCAAAACGGCCGTGCCTTAGACATTACTGATTTACGCGAACGACTGCTGCAACCGATGCTGGCATTGCAACCTGCTCAAGTCGAACTGCTCATCCATGACGTGGCTCCCATTATCAACGACCCCGCCGAAACATCTGCCAACATTCAATACACTATCGGCAGCCCCGTCACATTTTACCTGGCAGAGCCGCTCGATGAATTAGACCTATCCCCCATCACGTTGTCATCATCACAGTTGGCAAACTGGCTGCGGGTTGAAGTGGTCGAAACAACTAACGGACAGTATGCACATCAAAGCCTGGTGGATGAGGTTGCTTTGCGTCAATGGCTGGAACCATATGCTGAGGAACTGTCTCGGGAACCGGCCAATGCTCGTTTTTATTTTGATGACAATACACAGGAATTGGTGTTGGTTGCGCCACATGTAAACGGCCGTTCCCTTAACATCGACGCCACCATTGCCCAACTAAAAACACAAATCAATACACCAAATCGCTCCGTGCCCTTCATCGTTGATGAAATAGTGCCAACAGTCCATGAAAACGCCAACGCCGCTGAACTAGGCATCACCGAACTAATCACCGAAACCACCACCTGGTTCTATGGCTCAACCGATGCCCGCAAACACAACATCGCCCGCTCCGCCGCTAACTTCTTCGGCATCGTTATTGCCCCTGGTGAAGAATTTTCATTTAACAAATATCTCGGCTCCATCAGCGAAGCAGACGGCTATGAACAAGGTTTCATTATCCTTGATGGGCAAACTGTGGAAGGCATCGGCGGTGGCGTCTGTCAAGTCAGCACCACCATTTACCAAACCGCATTCCTCTCTGGCTTCCCTATTACCGAGCGACTACCGCACGGCTACATGCTCGGCTATTACAATGATGGCGAAGGGCCTGGGATGGACGCAACTATCTACTCACCATTGGTTGACATCAAATTCCTCAACAACACTCCACATCATCTGCTCATCGAAAATTACTATAATCAAGAGCTAGAAGCGCTCACTTTTAAATTTTACAGCACCAGTTTAGGCCGCAGCGTCAAAAAAGAGGTCTTCCCTTGGGAGAATGTGACCGAAATTCCCGGCTCTGATCAAGATCGCTGGGAATTTAACGAAGACTTGCCACCCGGCACAGTTGAGCAAATCGACTGGGCAACAGAAGGGGCTGATGTCTTTGTACAACGTACCGTTTACAATGCAGATGGTGAAGTCATTCTAGATGACCTTTTTGAAAGCAACTACCTCCCCGTTCCCAACGTTTTCCACTACGGCCCAGGCGTCGAGCCATACGACTACTCCCTCGTTCCCGACGATAAATAACGCACCACAACGACAATCAAAATAATTACGCCAGCAATCTTCAAAATTTTTCGCAAATGCAGCCTCTTAGATTTTCTAATTCGTCATTATCTGAGGGTGTGGCGCCGTTCATTCCCTGACAGATTTTTTCGATGATAGGTTGAACCAACAGATCATTCGTTTTGCTCTCTCATCAAAAATCCCAGATTAGCACATCATCGGTGCCATGTACTGATTCAGCTAATAAAGTTTTGAGGGGAATAAGGCAAAATTTTGTCATTTTTCAATCTTAGCATCTCATGAACTGGAATCGACTGGTGGGATTACTTCCAGCTACAAATTTTCAGTGATTGTAGCAGTTTTGTTAGGGAGGTAAAAACGGCCGTTTCCCTCAAACAATTTTGCCCAAATCAACACCTTTCACTAAACTATCATGCAACCAGCAAGAACATACAAGGATAAAAAATGACAGTCGAAGAGATTATTAAACAACTCAATCTCAAACCGCTCCCCGAAGAAGGTGGTTTTTTTCGCAGAACATACGAATCCTCAGAAAAAATACCAGGCGGCACACTCCCACGCCAATATCCACAAGATTTATTCGCAGGCACAGCCATCTATGCCTTGTTCACTCCCACAGAGTTTTCCGCAATGCACCGGCTAGATACCGATGAAATCTACCATTTCTACTACGGCGATCCGCTGGAAGTACTCTTGCTGCATCCAAATGGATCAGGTGAAACGTTCACCCTCGGCAATGACTTCCAGGCGGGCATGGTACCACAAAAAGTTGTCAAAAAAAATGTATGGCAAGGCTCTCGCAGCCAACCCGGTGGCCAACATGGATTTTCACTCATTGGCACCACAATGGCACCAGGATTTGAATGGGAAGGCTTTGAATTAGGAAACAGCAAACTACTCTCAATACAATATCCCGCCTTTTCCGAGAAGATCGCCTCCTTAACCCGGTAAACCTGTAAGGCGATTTGCCAAATCGCTCTACAATTCCGACGGAGATACCATGAGCATTCCACATCCTCACAAGCTGCTCAACTTCACAAATAAAATTGCTATTGTAACCGGCAGCGGCAGCGGCCTGGGAACCGGCATTGCCATGCGTTTTGCACAGGCAGGCGCAGCCGTTGTTATCAACTATCGTTCCAGCGCAGCAGGCGCACAGTCCGCTGCCGCCGAAATTGAAGATAACGGTGGACGTGCAATCGCCATTCAAGCTGATGTCACCAAAAAAGAGGATGTCGAACGATTGGTAAACGAAACAATTACGGCCTTTGGAAAACTAGATGTTCTCATCAACAACAGCGGTACTTATCCACTTTCAACTATAGTCGAGATGGCTGAAACCGAGTGGGATGCTGTGATCGACACTAATCTTCGTAGTGTTTTCCTTTGCACCCAAGCCGCTGCCAAACAAATGATTTCACAGGGCAATGGTGGAGCCATTGTCAACATTGCATCGATTGAAGGTGAAAACCCGGCTCCCATGCACAGCCATTACAACGCCGCCAAAGGGGGCGTGCTCATGCACACCAGGTCCGCTGCCAACGAGCTTGGCTCACATGGCATTCGTGTCAATGCCGTTTCGCCCGGTCTGCTCTGGCGCAAAGGTATCGAACAAGCATGGCCAGATGGGGTCAAACGCTGGCAAAAAGCAGCACCACTCACCCGTCTGGGAAACTATGACGATATCGCTGACGCCTGCCTTTTCCTGGCATCCCCGGCGGCCCGCTGGATTACGGGTGCAAATTTGCGAGTGGATGGTGGGGTGATGACGAATCAGATTTTTTGAAGGGGGAAAACGGCCGTTTTCCCTCCGCCTTCACCCATCACTCAACATAACCATTCGTCGAAATAAATTCATTCAAATCCGATTTCAGCACAGTTGCCAATTCCCCAAAATTATCTTCTCTGGTTTCCGTAAATAAAAAGCCAAAAACAGGATACTTTTTGTGGTCAATTTTTCGTAACTCAATCGGCTTTTCAAATTGAGCCAGCAGCTTTTCATAGTCAAAAGATGAAATCTGCTCAACATCAACACCTGTCGAATTGTCCAGCACAATTATGCTGAAAAGTTTGCCTTCTTTTCCCTTGAGAATCTCAGGCCAAACTGGCTTTTGCTGCGTGTAATAATACAAATACGGATTAAACCCATACGCCATACTAGTCAAATCGGCCGTTGTACACCAGCCGCCAAAACGCATTGGATTGACTTCAATTGGTAGCAACGTGCCACCATCGTCTCGCCGCAGTTCAATGTGCATTGGAAATGTTCTAACGTCGGCCAAATTGCCGATTTTTCGTACAAACTCTGTAAATTCGGCAAGATTTCTTTCGATAATCTCTTTAGATGAAATATAAACGCGATCACTCACATCAGCATCGGATGAAAAAACATGTTTAAAAATGCCAAGAACAACCGGTTCGCCTTCTGAATTAAAATAGGCATCAACCGCAAATTCCTCACCTTCAATGCATTGCTCAACAATAAATGAACGAGCGTCTAACACCTCTTCCGGGTACAGCCCTTCGATTTGATCTAGTTCGGCCGTAATCAACTCAATCGTGTGCTGCCACTCTTCAACACTCGAAACTTTATAAACGCCCATGCTAAAAAAGCCAACGTTTGGCTTGATAATAAATGGCAGTGGCATCTCATCAAATTGAACTTTATTCAAATCCTCAACGCGAATCTCCCGAAAGTAAAGGTTTGGAAAAATTGATTTCGTTAATTCACGAAACTTCAATTTATCTTTAAAAAGCTCTATTTTTTCGGGCAGCCCGGTCAACGCTAAATGCTTAGATATCCACCCAATGGAGTTTTCAGATGTAGTATAGATGGCGAGGTTTTCGAAATCTCGCGCCATTTCAACTGCGCTGTTTTCACAAATGACCGTTGTCCCATTATAAAAACCGGTTTCTTTCGCAAAATCTGTGCCAACGACCGGAATAGCATGGTCGTTAATTGTTTTTTTAAAAATTTCCGAGATGTATGGCTTGTCTACAAAAAACATAATTGTTTGTTTACTATCCTTTGGTGATTTTAATTTAAGCTGTGCGGGTTGAGTAGCTCACTCCCCCAATCACGGCGGCAATTGTAACAGGATTAGCAAACATCGAACATTGAAATTCTATGGCGACTGATCGCAAAGAGGATGAGGTAGAAAACGGCCGTTTTCCCCCTCATCACAATCAATAGCAATTTTATCACAGCAGGGAAAAAGCTACTTTTTCTAGTCTAACACTTCACCTTTGTGAATAACTCTTTCCAACGACGAAATCCAACTCGCAACAAGCTTGTTGGTTTTCCACACCGGTGTTGCCCAAGACTGCGTGGGCGTCAGCAATATGGTTTCTTCAACGCCCTTGAGATTATATGTCACAGCGATGTAATCCAAACGAATCGGTTTTGCAAGACGCGAATAATGCCCAGAGCTGATGCCAGTAATCGAATCAACCGGAACCTCAACCGACGTTTTTTTGCTTGTAAACGCAAGGGATTCAGAAGAAAGACTCAGTTCACCCTTAGCCGTGTAAATATAAACCATCATCCCAATGAAGCTGCGAATATGTTTCGGTGTGGATAAATAACAACATTTTTGTTCTCGAATCGTTTCAATCATTGAATCCTCCATTTATGCACAATCTATCTATCCACTTTAAGTGGCTTTCTCTACCATTTCCCACCTGGCCGATGTTTCAAGTTTTTTATTTAGATGATAAGTCAAAGCTAACGCAATACAGTTTTTTAACGCTTTCACGGGGACTTCATCGTCTAAGTTGAAGTCAATACTCCGATCTCCACCAAATCTGAACGCCTTTGGATATTTTTCTTTAAATGCAGGAACTAAATTTGCCGTACATTTAAAATATATCGAATATTGTTCTGCTTGAGCCTTTTTCCATGCAATCCTGATGGTACTTCCACTTTTTGTTTTTGGGGTTAAATAACTGGGTTCCCCCCACTTAAGCATCTCTTCTAATTCTCCAACTTCCTCAAACGAATCTGCTGTATTTAATATAAGCTGACGCAGAAACAGCAGCTTGGTTCTAATTTCTTGAGGATATGAGTTAAAGACGGCAGAGACTTCTGGATTTATTGAGGTATTTGAGTTTTTGACCATATCACTCTCTATTTATTTGTGTAACACATTCGGTCTGCACAATCACCGCAAGTCACGAATTCGCCACGATTGTAACAGGTATATTTAGGATAGATTAATCTAATTTCAAGCCGATTAACGGCCGTTTCCTCTCCCAACTTCCCTACAATATCGACGTCAACCGCCCCACCCACGGCCGTTTACGCCATCCACATTTTTTGTAGTAACTTGCGGGGATGGTGGGGAAACGACCGTTTGCTACCTAACGCCAGATCCAATAGCAAGCTAGCGAAAACAAATTACTTCATAGGCACGATAGCTTCAACCATTGCGTACCTCTGTTTTGCTTTAATCCTACCGAAGCGGTGGTGAAAAAATCAAACCACCATTAGTCCATAATTCATTGAAGCTCCGAGCCATACTAAACGAGGACTCAGAACCGACATGGCGATTGTAAATTTCACCATAGTTTCCTATTTGCTTAATTGCATGGTAACACCAGGAATTGCCCAATCCTAAACCAACTCCCAGATCTCCTTCAACGCCTAATAGACTAGCTATATTCGGATCATCGCTACCCAGCATACTATCGACATTAGTAGAATCAACGCCCAGCTCTTCAGCCTGGATAGTGCAATTGACTGTCCACATTACAATATCGCCCCATTTATTATCACCATGCCGAGTCAACGGACCGCTTGGCTCTTTTGACATCATTACAGCCAAGATAGTATGATTCTCTGGTTGTGACAATAGCGTATTATGATAAAGAAGAGCAGATTTATCACTTGTAAAACCATCACATAGCCCATCATCATAAGCTTCGCGGGTACTATCGGAATCAGGATAAACAGCCGCTTGGTAGTTAATACCTAAATCACTCATCGTATTTGCTAGGTTTTTTTCGGTTGTAGTTCCGGCCTGAACACAAATCTTTCCCCCATCAAAATCTTGCAGAGTCGTGATGCCCGAATTCTTCGGTACCATCATGCCCTGCCCATCATAAAAAGTGGTGGGCTGAAAGTCAAAACCTAAGGATGTATCACGAGAAAGTGTCCAAGAGGGACCCAATAGGACATCAGCTTCACCAGTTTGCAAAATAATGAATCGTGAAGACCCTGTAACTGGAACTATCTCAAAGGCAGTTGCATCTCCAAAAATAGCAGCTGCCAAAGCTTTACAAAAATCGATATGAAGACCTTCAAATTTACTGTTGGTTGGATTCAAAAAGCTAAGACCGGGTAAAGAACTACCAGTTGCACATTTGACATATCCACGATTCTGAACAATTGATAGTGTGGCTTCACTGCTACTTGGTGTCAAATTCGATCCATTAATTACAATCGGTAACATCACATTCGGTTTTGCATTTCCCTCATTTTGAAATGCCATTGTCCGATTATCTTGATCAGCTAAAAACAAATTAGCAATAACTAGTCCCATAAGCAAAATCGGCATAATTATAAATCGTTTTTTCATTCAAATTTCTCCTTAATATTTTGACGATTTCTCAATAAATTCGACAGTGTTTTTCACAACTTTTATAAAAGTATTTTTTCAGCTTGAGAATGGGGATTAGATTTATTTGTCCAGAATCCAGAGAATGAATATCAATCATTGCTGATGTAATAGCGAAAGTTGATGTTGGCTCAATTGAATTTGAGCCTACGGAAGGTGCGAAGTCCATTCACATTCTTTTTAACATTGCCAAATAACTCGTTTATTAGAGTTGTTCCTGAATAAAAGAATTAAGGATTTTGGACGCAGATTTCGCGGAGAAACGCAGATAAGAAGAAAAAATCAGCGTCATCTGCGTTAATCTGCGTCCCATTTCTTATTTGGGAACAACTCTATTCTAATTCAGGCAATTCGGCGGTGACATTTTCGTTCCACCAGTACATACAGATTTCACAGTCACTACCAAATTGAGCGAAATTCACAAGGTCAATTTGCTCAAGGGATTGCCCTTCTGCCAATACCAGATTGTTCTGATTGTCAGTTATGGGTCCCTTGAAAACATCAAAGCGAGTGAATTCACCCGCCAACATTTGAGCAAGAGTACCCCTAATCAGATTAAGGTCTTGTGCAGGTAAACCAGCAACGCCCGGTTGCGGGGTTTCACCTGCCATAAAGCCATACAAACCCAGTGCGCCTGAATCCGCATCGAAGTACTCCCAACCACCTACCCAACTTCCCGCTTTCGACCGTTCGACGATATCAGCGTAGACTGGTCCCCAGTTCCAATACATAGATGTGAGGCAGGCAGGGATGGTACAGTTACCACGATAATTGTAGGTAATACCCCATTTACCTGTAGGAGCAGCTTCGGCGGGAGCGGCCGTGTCTGCGCCGTTCATGACAACTTGTGCGCCACCATCAAACAGTGATGAAGCAGCTTCTTGTTCAAGGATGGGATCGTGCCAGGTAAAGGTCCAACGCACGGCAACTGTACAGTCAGGGCAAGTTTGTTGTGCACCAAGGGCAAAAGCATTTCCAAAACGTAGTGCTTCTGGGATAGGGAAGGTGGCAATATAACCCAATTTAGGGTTGCCGTCTGTCTTGGCTCGTGAACCAGCTAACATCCCAGCCAGATATTGCATATCTTCCATGGCACCAGTCAAGTTGCCAAAGTTATCTTCGTTAGATTTGAACCCAGTCAAGTGAATGATGTCTACGTCAGGGAATTCTTCAGCGACGATTTCGGAGGCATCCATGTAACCAAAGGAAGTGGTGAAAATAACGTCAAAACCTTTGAGAGCCAGAGAACGAATCACTTGCTCAGCATCAGCACCTTCAGCAACAGATTCCACGTAAGCGGTGTGTACATCTTCTACGTTGTTTTCCACATATTCACGACCCACATCGTGAGCCTGGGTCCAGCCGCCATCATCGTGGGGGCTAACGTAAACAAAGGCAACGTTGTATTTACCACTTTCAATGGCGGGGATTGGGTATGCACTTTCATCCGGCTCTATGATAAGAGGTAACCACACAATATAATCAGAAGTATCCCGATTTTCTACATTTTCTACAGAGGCGGCCCCGGTAGAGAAAAGGCTAAAGACAAGTACTAGGTTTACTACCATAATAACTATTGCTAACTTCAAAATGGGTTTCATAATTCTCCTTGTGCAAGTTGTGCGCTTTTACACTTTAGAATAATTCCAGCACGAATAAAACAAAGCGTTCACCACCGCATAATTACCATTCCGATAATTGCCATGGTCGGATTAATACCAATCTTGTAGACAAGTATTGGTTTTAATTTAGTTCAATCTCATTGATGAACCAATCTTTGCAAAACTAATTACCGTCATTTGAAAGCACGATTGGTGCAATCTAAACTGGGGAAAAGCTTTGATATGGAATTAAAACCATTGGAATTGAACAGCACAATTCCCAGTCACGAATTCACAGCGATTGTAACAAATTGTTGAGAACATGTTAATTTCTAGTCAATTTTCAAGCCGATTAACGGCCGTTTCTCCACCCTAATAACCTCTACAAAATCGACGGCAGCCGCCCCACCCACGGCCGTTTTCCCTCCAACTGCCCCGCCAGCCTAAACAGCGTCGCCTCATCACCAAAACGCCCCACAAACTGCATCCCAATCGGCAAGCCCTCATCCGTCCACCACAGCGGCACGGACATAGCTGGTTGGCCGGTTGCGTTGAACAACGGCGTTGAGGGCGTAAAGCGGAACGAGTCGGCAGCGGCCGTATCCAGCATCTTAAGCAACTTGAGTACACTGCCAGCACGTAAACGGCCGATTACTTGCAGCGCCATCGCCTCCACCCCAGACGGCAGCATCGTGCCTGATATTGCTGGCGGCTGGGCCAGGGTTGGCGTCAGCAGCACATCATAGTTGACAAAAAATTGGTGAATCTGGTGGGCTGTGCGCTGCATCGTGCGCATCGCCTGCACAAAATCACCGGCTGTAATCTTGCCACCCATCAAACTCAAGGCCCATGTTGATTTTTCAAATTGGTCCGGCGTGGGGCGTTTGCCTAAGGCGCGTCCGGCTTCGTCGATGTCGGCACGAATTTCACCCGCCAGCATCGTCATCGTAGCTCTAGCATATTCAGTACCGTCAATTGCCGGTGCATCTTCAATCAACTCGTGTCCTAGTTCACGGCACAGCGCGACAGTGTCGTCCAGCGCTTTCAGGCAGACATCATCCATCGTGTCACCCATGAACGGAACGGCCGTATACGCAATTCTCAACTTGCCCGGATCACGACCCACTTCTTGCAAAAACGGCCGTTTTCCTCGCACCAACGCATCGGGAAAATGAGGGTCGGTAACGGCCGTTATATCCAACATCGCCGCACTGTCCCGCACCGAGCGCGTCAGCACATGTTCACATACCAACCCCTGCCACGCATCATAATCGCCACTGCGCGGATTACGATGCCGTGTCGGCTTCAGTCCAAACAGCCCACAACACGACGCCGGAATGCGAATCGAACCTAGGCCATCCCCCGCATGAGCCATCGGCACGAATCGGCTGGCAACCGCAGCCGCAGAGCCACCACTTGACCCACCAGATGTACGGCTCACGTCCCACGGATTGTTGGTTGTGCCGAAAAGTTCGGGTTCAGTAACGGCCGTAATCCCATATTCCGGCGTATTCGTTTTACCTAGCACAATCAGCCCTGCATCTAAATATCGCTGCGTCATCATGCTGTGCTCAGTCGGCACGACATCTTTGTGAAAACGGCTGCCGCTGCGCATCGGCTCACCCGCATAAGCACTCAGCAAATCCTTCAACAAAAACGGCACACCTTTAAACGGGCCATCCGGCAGCGAGCCTTGCGCCCGCTCACGTGCTTGTTCATACATTTTGTGAATGACAGCATTAATCTGGGGATTGTGTTGCTCAATACAAGCAATGGCGGCTTCAACCAATTCAAGTGGCGTCACATCACCCCGCTTAACCAGTTCAGCTAACCCAATCGCATCATATCCGGCATAATCATCGAGAGAAATCATGGGATTTTCCTTTTTATTTAGCGCAAAACTCAGCGAATTCTATTGTACAACAATTCAAGAAGACACGAAATGCTCCCCCTTCTTTAGGGTATAGCAACATTTCGTGGGGAAATAATAATCCGTCACCCCGCGGAGGGCTGAAGCCAGGGCGTTTACGCCTTGGCGAAGGTAGTCAACAATCACCAATGCGATAACCCCACGATTCGTTGCTATACTCCCTTCTTT
The DNA here is from genome assembly GCA_008501785.1 of Chloroflexota bacterium. The sequence goes on along the minus strand of QQUD01000505.1, from coordinate 2,609 downwards.
AACAATTCGCCAATTATAATCAATTGGTGTGCTGCTGACCGTTTAAAATATTTGCTTGTTGTTTTTCAGTAGGCTGCAACGGATATCAATAAAGAACGGATTAAATCCACTTTCTTCATCCGTTCCTTATTTGTATCCGTTGTAGCCATCATCGCAGCAGAGAACAGGCACGCAATGGCATTGAGTTGGTAAATCGTAATTGTGTTGTCAAGCACACTATTTGTTGAAGGCCCTTTATTATCGTTTTCTCCAAAAAAATAAATATACCCCCATCTCAATTCGACGTACTCACCAACCCCGGATCAATCAAAATCTCTGGCGAAAAGTAGCTGACACGGCCGTTTTCCCCAATCGCCGCCATACTCACCGTATAAATCTGATCCGCGTCCAGCCCTGTAAACATCACATTTCCTGCCTGAGGAGCTTTTACCAATCTAAAAACGGGTAGAGTTGGCTGCTCAATCGGGCGAAACGCAACCACATATCCGGCAGCCGCTTCATCAACCAACCATTGCAGGTGAAATTGGCCGGAGATGGCTGCATCAATAATTGGTGGCTGCGGATGAACTGGCGATCCCGCCATATTGGCAACCACAGCTACATTCAACTGTGTCACCTGCTGCAAATACTCATAATCAATACGATCCCAGGTATCTAGCTTCGAATTCACCAAATCTGGGTCTTCTTCAGACTCAATAATCCGAATCGCACCAACCCCCACTTTCACAAACTCCCTTTGGTCACCATAACGTCCTTCCCGATCCAACGCATCGATCACTTTTACGGGAAAGGTAGGCAGATACAACCCGCCAATATATTCATAATAACGCCCTAACTGACCCGACGGCGATTGCAATAACTCAGCCGCAAACAAACGTACATTTTGCGGAATGCCCGCTCGCCCCCCCACAGAATCGTAGTTAATCGCCGCCATGACTGGCGTACCTGCCAGAAACAGCTGTTGCACTAAAAATCGAGACCCATAGGTTCCCTGTTCCTCTGCAGATACCGCCGCAAAGATAATTGTGTGATTCCATTCGTATGCACTGAGCAAGCGAGCCGTTTCAATCAACAGCGCAATACCAGACCCGTTGTCATTTGCTCCAGGTGCCAACGTTTCGCCATCTGTCACATCAGGTGGACGGTTATCATAATGCGCAGTAATCACAATCACTTCTGGAGAATCGCTCAAACCCGGCAGCGAAGCAATCACATTCCGCTGGGCGGCTGAAAATCCGTTATGTGTCATGGGGAAATCGTCGAACCGAACTTGTAAACGGCCGTTTCCCACCCGCTCAAACTCATTAAAAAGCCAGCGCCGAGTCGCGCCAATCCCAAAATTCTGCTCTTCAGTTGTACTAAACGCATTGCGAGTGCCAAAACCCTGCATCTGCTGCACATATCCCATCAATTGCTGCTGTGAAACAGAATCAACCAGCGCCATAATTGCTGGATCAAGCGACGGCAACACATCACTCACCGGATCAACGACTAGCTCACGAGACGATTCAATGGAAAAGGGAACGGCCGTTGCCATCGGCGTCGGCACGTCAGGTAAAGTCGGTGCCGCCAACGCATCGCACCCCAATAACATCACACTCAAAATTACAATTACCGCCCAGCGGTAGCTTTCCAGTTTTGCCATTTCCTATTGTATCCAAAACGAAAATCAGAACAGTTTTTTTCTAATTTTGCATTGACAAATTAGAACATCTGTGCTATTCTTTAATAGACATACGATTTACCCTCTTCCCTCTCCCAACACAACCCTCTTCCCCTTCTTCGAGCCGGCAAGAGCGACCCTTGCCGGCTCTTCCTCTTTTTTCTGATCAAGACTGAACAGCCATTCAAACAGGGGAATCACCAACTAAAGAGCCAGGGTACATCTTTTTAATAAAGCAAGCTTTTTTTTAATAAAGCAAGCTTTCTATGCTTAAAAAGCAACTCACAGAAATATAATTATGCCTTGCATAATTCGCAAATAAAAATCGATTATTAAAACAACAATCTGTCACAATTCTAAGAAACGACACAGTAGGAAGACGATCATGATTAACCAGACCCCACACAATCAACAGCAGCGACCAGAAGAGCAAACGGCCGTTACCCTGCCATTCAAGCTGCAGCGAAAAACTGTCATCGGTATCATCATGGCCATTGCACTCCTCTCATTTGAGATGTTCAATTTCGACACCACACGCTATGCACTCCAAAACTTACTCGGTGATGTGCGTTTTCTAGGCCTGCAATGGGCAGCCATTCTCGCAATTGCATTTTGCGCCATTGACTTTGCCGGATTAGCGCGACTATTCACACCCCAGCAAGGAACAGAAGAACCAAATTCCGTTTGGTATCTCATGGGAGCATGGCTATTAGGTGCCACAATGAACGCCATCATGACATGGTGGGCCATTTCTCTCACACTATTATCACATGACTTTGGTAATGAAATCCTAAGTCGAGGTGAACTACTGCAAATTGTCCCAATCTTTGTAGCATCACTCGTCTGGCTAACGCGCATTTTGTTCATCGGCGCATTCTCAGTTGCAGGAGAGCACCTCTTCGACTTAGCAGGCACACAACGCAAAATGACTGCCCATCAAACCAAT
>QQUD01000272.1 GCA_008501785.1 Chloroflexota bacterium | reverse complement strand
GGGGTCGGGGGTTGGGGGTTGGTTAGTTGTCATTTTCCTTGCCTGTGTCAAAATATATTTAGGCAATCCTAACCGGTATTACAAATTCTGCCCACCTTGCACCTTTACTTCTTTATGTCAAATTATCTTCAGGAGATTTTTATGGACCTGGCAACCGTTGACAAACTACTCACCACCACTCGCACCGTACGCAAACGACTTGATCTGGATAGACCTGTGCCACGCACTGTCATTGAAGAATGCCTAAACATTGCCATTCAGGCACCAACCGGCAGCAATGCGCAAGGTTGGCACTTCTTGGTTATCACAGATGCAGTAAAACGTGCCAAAATTGGCAAGCTGTATAAAAAGTCATTTTTTATCTATGCACGCGCAGGACAAGAGGAAGCATCCCAATCAGATGCGCCAACCCAACCTGATTCACAAATGATGCGTGTGGTGAATTCGGCCGTTTATTTGGCAAACAATATGCATCGCGTACCAGTGATGATTATTCCATGTATTGAAGGACGTGCAGAACATGGATCCCCAATGAACCAGGCTGGGCTGTATGGCTCCATTTTGCCAGCAACATGGTCGTTGATGCTGGCACTGCGGGCACGTGGATTGGGTGCAGCCTGGACTTCACTGCATCTACGCTACGAACCTGAAATTGCAGAACTGCTGGGCATTCCACCGCATTTAACACAGGCTGCATTATTGCCCATTGCCTACTTTTTAGGCGACGATTTCAAACCTGCCAAACGCATGCCAGCAACCGAAGTAACATCCTGGGAACAGTGGCAAAAATAACAATTCAGCAGGTCAGCAGGTCAGCTAGTCAGCTTTATAGGCTGAATTGCTGACTAGCTGACTAGTGTTCCGACAAACAAATTTTGACGGGTAAACAGTCAAGTCGGAACACTTAAACTGAAGCAATTTGCGACAATTCTACCCGTCAAAAGATGTTTGCTTCAGTACTAGCTTATTATGAAACATAATTGGATTGATAGGCTTACGTTAAAATACGGCCGTTTTTAAATAAAAAAGCAGCATCAACGCCATACACACCTTCACCGGCAACGCCGCCAATTCTTAAATATGGTTAAATTTATCGAAAAACAATACAAATCGATCATCAACAAGCGCAAATATATCGACCATTGGTTTTGGACGCGGTACGGCATCAATCCGTACAACGGCTGTCAGTTTGGCTGCATCTACTGCGATTCACGCAGCGAGCATTACCACATGCCCGAAGATTTCCACAACGAAATCATGATCAAAACCAATGTGGACACGATGCTCGATCAGCGTATCACTCGCGCTCGCACATTTCAGCCAGACGTTGTTGGCATTGGCGGGGTGACAGATAGTTACCAACCCGCTGAGAAAAAGTATGAAAATACGCGCAACATTCTAAAAGTCTTGGCCAAACATCAATACCCGGTTCACATCATTACCAAATCAACACTGGTGCTGCGCGATTTGGATTTGCTGGCCGAAATTGCCGCACAAACATGGTGTACAGTCTCGTTCACAATCACAACCATCGACCCAAAAATGGCAAAGTTTTTGGACAATCATGCGCCTTCGCCAGCAAAACGGCTGGACACGCTGCGCCAAATCAAAGAAAAAGCACCGGAAGTGCAAACCGGCGTGCTGTTGATGCCATTGGTGCCGTTTTTGAGCGATGATGAAGTGGGAGTTGAGGAGTTGATAACGGCCGTTTCCCAATCCAACGCCGACTATCTCATGTTTGGCGGCGCAATGACACTGCGCAACTTACAAGCAGATTGGTTTCTCAAACATTTACGTGTCACTTACCCTGAACTAGTGACAAAATATGCAAAACTGTACAAATTTACAGAAACATCAGAAACCTACGACGGCAGCTATGTTCCAACCGGCGACTACATGATCACCAAACATAAAATGCTGACGGAACTCTGCGAAAAACATAATCTTCCCTACCGCATCAAACGCTACATCCCCAACGATTATCGCAAAACCAACTACAAAATCGCCGAACGCATGCTTAATGCCTCTTACCAGCGGCAAATGTTTGGGCAAAGTTATGAAACCTTATTTTGGGCAGGGCAAAATGTTCAACTGCTGCCTGAAGCCATCGAAGCTATTGCGGCACGGGGGGAACTTGCTACCATCAAAAATGTGAGAGGCAACATCCTAAAACGGATTCAGAGGATTTTAGATGAGGAACAAAATTCAGTTTGAAACGGTGCAGCTCAACCAGTTTGGAGAGATAATTGGTCGATCAACACACACAGCAGAACAGCTCACGGTTCCGTTAAATAATGATATATCCCTAAAACTAGTTGCCATTCCAGGTGGTGAATTTATGATGGGGTCGCCTCCTGGTGTCGGGCATGATGATGAACGGCCGTATCACCCCGTCACCATCGACCCATTTTGGATGGGCATTTATCCAATCACGCAGGCTCAATGGAAAGCTGTAATGGGCGTGGATGATCATCCATCCCGGTTCAAAGGTCCCAATTTGCCGATTGACAATGTCAATTGGCTCGACGCTCAAGCTTATTGTCAACTGCTCACCGATCACACAAGCAACGAATTCTACCTGCCCAGCGAAGCGCAGTGGGAGTTTGCGTGTCGTGCCGGAACCACCACGCCATTTTATTTTGGCGAAACAATCACCACTGAATTTGTCAATTTCCAGGGTGAATTTGTTTATGGGCAGGCTCCCAAAGGTATTTATCGCCACGTGCCAACCAACGTGGGGAGCTTTCCGCCTAACGCATTTGGGCTGTTTGACATGCACGGCAATGTATTGGAATGGTGTGCAGACCCCTGGCACAAAAATTATGAGGGTGCGCCGAGAAACGGCCGTGTTTGGGCAGCATCCCACCCCACCCCCTACAGCATCATTCGCGGCGGCTCCTGGCACGACACCCCCGATGCCGCCCGCAGTGCCACCCGCATCCGGTTCATTGCGGCTGAAGCAGATGACTTTATCGGGTTTCGCGTGGCTATGTCCCTGTCAAAATAGTACAAAAGTTTAATCAGTACTTCATAGTCATACATAAATTACAACTAGCTTCTTATCATTAGTTGATGAGGAAGAGATCCTATATACAACAATTAAACTCTGATAGTGGAAAAGTAGTAATTCCGATAATAATTTCTCTAACTGCATTGGTTAATATCCTGACTTTGTTTTATGCATTTGACCAAGATTGGGGATCTTCGATATTTCGGTTTCTTCTCATTCTTTGGCTGCCACTTTCCATCTTTTCTTGGCAATTAATAAAACGCGATCACTTTTATTTTGGTGTACAACTATTCCTGGGAATCAATGAGCTAATCATTGCATACTTCATCCAGCAATCATGGCCTCAGGTAAGCTTTCATCCCTATCTTTTTAGCATTTTGATTGTCATCAGCAGCATGTTGTTGCTTCCATACACTAGTTTTCATGTGTGGGCCATCTCAGGCCTAATTACAATTGGTGCAGTTATCACCAAAGATGGGTTTATTATTGCTGATTTAAAAGCATTGATAGCCCCGTTTATTATTAACCTTCTATTGGCTGGGATTACATATGCTGCATTTAACGAATGGCATTTTGCAGCTGAATCAATTAGCACGCTTTACAGTAAAGCGCGTTTTCGTCGGGATGAATTATATGCCACAAAAGAGGAGCTGCATCACGCAAACAAATTGTTGAAAAATGTGAACGAGGAATTAGCGAAAGCTAAAGAGGCCGCCGAAGCTGCTACAGTCGCCAAAAGCCAATTTCTGGCCTCAATGAGCCACGAAATTCGCACGCCCATGAATGGCGTGATTGGCATGACCAGCCTGCTCATGGAAGCTGAATTGGATCAAGAGCATCACAATTTCGTTGAGGTCATTCGTTCAAGTGGCGAATCATTACTGACCATCATTAATGACATCCTTGATTTCTCCAAGATCGAAGCAGGTCAGTTAGAATTAGAAAATCATCCATTTGACTTGCATCATTGTATTGAAAGCGCGATGGACCTGCTTTCTCTTCAATCTGCCAAAAAGGGGCTTGAGTTGGCCTGCACCTTTGAAAAAAGTGTGCCGCGTGGCATCATCTCAGATTCAACCCGATTGCGGCAGGTGCTGGTAAATTTATTGTCAAATGCGGTTAAGTTTACAGAAAAAGGCGAAGTTGTCGTCCGTGTCAGCAGCCAACTGCTCAAATCAAATCAACATCAAATCAAAATTTCAGTGCATGATACCGGGATAGGTATTCCACAGGAGAAAATCGATCGTCTTTTCAAACCATTTAGCCAGGTTGATGCATCGACAACGCGAAAGTTTGGGGGGACAGGTCTGGGGCTAGTGATTTGCAAACGGCTTTGTGAATTGATGGGTGGCAATATTTGGGTGGAAAGTGATGCAGGAAACGGGTCTACCTTCTCATTTACGATATTGGCAGAATCAACCCCATTACCCGAAAAAGCAAAAATATTGATCAATCAATCTGAATTAGCTAAAAAGAAAGCTTTGATTGTTGATGATAACGCCACAAATCGCGACATTCTTTCACGCATCGTAGACCATTGGGGCATGCAGTCAGAATCATTTGAATCTGGCCCGGATGCATTGTCGGCTATCGAAATGGGTTCTCAATTTGATGTCGCCTTATTGGACTTCAACATGCCAGAGATGGATGGCGGCATGTTGGCAAAAGCGTTAACCAGCACCAATCCAAACCTGCCAATCGTTATTTTGAGCAGTGCTGCTGAAGTAGACAAGAAACATCGAGAATTTGTGGATTATTGGCTGTATAAACCAGTCAAAAAAGACCAATTATTACGCATATTGTGCCAAATTTTCAATGGACCACAACCGATAGCGCTTTCTGTAAAAGAACCGAAACCTGACTCCGCTCGTGATATACAACGGCCGTCTTTGCGCATCCTAGTTGCCGAAGATAATGCCATCAACCAAAAAGTCGCCACCCGCATGTTAGATCGATTGGGTTATCAAGCTGATGTCGCTTCAAATGGGGAAGAAGCCGTTGATGCAATCAAGCGCCAAACGTATGATGTCATTCTTATGGATGTGCATATGCCGATAATAGATGGTTTGGAAGCCACGCGCCAGATTCGTGTGATGACCAATGATGCAGCACAACCTTGGATTATCGCTATGACTGCTGATGTTTTGGATGACGCCATCAAAATGTGCCGTGATGCAGGCATGAATGATTTCGTCAGCAAGCCTGCAACCATTGAAGTGTTGACTGCGGCATTAAATTCAGTTCCACATCAAAAAAATGGAACCTTGCAAAAGGTTGTTTCCATGCCAATGAATAAGGCTAAATAGTAATTTAAACGGCCGTTTTCCTGCGCATATATGGTAAGTGTAGACTCCTGCCACGCCTCCCTCTTGATGTGGCCTACAGCGCACCTCCCATCTATTTCATTACTTCCGAAGCAAATAAATTCATCTGTTACCGTGTAGCCATGACCACAAACCCATAGTACTTTCGTCAACCGGTACCAATCATTTATTTTTGAAAAAATAAGTTTACTCTATACTGCCACAATGGAGAAACAATCATATTCGCAACAATTAAGTGCAGATAGTGCAAGAGTCGCCATCCCGGTAATTTCCATTTCAATTTGTTTAATGATTGTATTTTCAATTTCCCCTATTTTTGGAAAGGATTGGAATTCACTCTTCTTCTGGTTTGCAATACTATATTCACCAATATTTTCCAGAATTGCCTGGAAATTAATCGAACGTGAACATTATTTTGCAGGTATCCATCTTTTCCTGGTCTCACATGAATTGCTGTTTGCGTTTTTTATGGTCCATGCCTGGGTACCTGGCAGTTTTCTCCCCTATATCTTTGGTGTCATCATCATAATCAGCAGTCTGATAGTGGAACCTGCTGCCGGCATTCGTGTATGGGGCATTTCCACATTCCTCATGATTGGGTCTATATTAGCAATTGAATCAAATTCTGCGGCAGACATAAAATTCCTTTTGGCACCCATTGGGCTGAATTTCATGTTTGCACTTGTTGCCAATGTCGCACTTCACGAATGGCATTTTGCTCTTGAATCAATCAGCAAGCTTTACCTAAAGGCGCGTTTTCGCCGAGATGAGTTGTTTGCAACCAAAGAAGAACTGCGACATGTCAATAAATTGTTAAAAACAATGAACAAGGATTTGGACGAGGCAAAAAAAGTCGCAGAAACAGCCACCATCGCCAAAAGTCAATTTCTAGCCTCGATGAGTCATGAGATTCGCACCCCTATGAATGGTGTGATTGGCATGACCAGCCTGCTCTTAGAAACAAGTTTGGATAATGATCAGCACAACTTCGTAGATGTGATTCGGACAAGTGGTGATTCATTGCTGACCATCATTAATGACATCCTTGATTTCTCCAAGATCGAAGCAGGTCAGTTAGAATTAGAAAATCATCCATTTGACTTGCATCATTGTATTGAAAGCGCGATGGACCTGCTTTCTCTTCAATCTGCCAAAAAGGGGCTTGAGTTGGCCTGCACCTTTGAAAAAAGTGTGCCGCGTGGCATCATCTCAGATTCAACCCGATTGCGGCAGGTGCTGGTAAATTTATTGTCAAATGCGGTTAAGTTTACAGAAAAAGGCGAAGTTGTCGTCCGTGTCAGCAGCCAACTGCTCAAATCAAATCAACATCAAATCAAAATTTCAGTGCATGATACCGGGATAGGTATTCCACAGGAGAAAATCGATCGTCTTTTCAAACCATTTAGCCAGGTTGATGCATCGACAACGCGAAAGTTTGGGGGGACAGGTCTGGGGCTAGTGATTTGCAAACGGCTTTGTGAATTGATGGGTGGCAATATTTGGGTGGAAAGTGATGCAGGAAACGGGTCTACCTTCTCATTTACGATATTGGCAGAATCAACCCCATTACCCGAAAAAGCAAAAATATTGATCAATCAATCTGAATTAGCTAAAAAGAAAGCTTTGATTGTTGATGATAACGCCACAAATCGCGACATTCTTTCACGCATCGTAGACCATTGGGGCATGCAGTCAGAATCATTTGAATCTGGCCCGGATGCATTGTCGGCTATCGAAATGGGTTCTCAATTTGATGTCGCCTTATTGGACTTCAACATGCCAGAGATGGATGGCGGCATGTTGGCAAAAGCGTTAACCAGCACCAATCCAAACCTGCCAATCGTTATTTTGAGCAGTGCTGCTGAAGTAGACAAGAAACATCGAGAATTTGTGGATTATTGGCTGTATAAACCAGTCAAAAAAGACCAATTATTACGCATATTGTGCCAAATTTTCAATGGACCACAACCGATAGCGCTTTCTGTAAAAGAACCGAAACCTGACTCCGCTCGTGATATACAACGGCCGTCTTTGCGCATCCTAGTTGCCGAAGATAATGCCATCAACCAAAAAGTCGCCACCCGCATGTTAGATCGATTGGGTTATCAAGCTGATGTCGCTTCAAATGGGGAAGAAGCCGTTGATGCAATCAAGCGCCAAACGTATGATGTCATTCTTATGGATGTGCATATGCCGGTAATGGATGGTTTGGAAGCCACGCGCCAGATTCGTGTGATGACCAATGATGCAGCACAACCTTGGATTATCGCGATGACCGCAGATGTCATTGATGACGCCATCAAAATGTGCCGTGATGCAGGCATGAATGATTTCGTCAGCAAGCCTGCAACCATTGAAGTGTTGACTGCGGCATTAAATTCAGTTCCACATCAAAAAAATGGAACCATGCAAAAAGTTGAAACCGCTAATTTTCCCGGAAGCTAGCACGAACAACTTAAACAAAAGCCTCTCCCAGCTTCCGGGAAAATGAAGGACCTCATTGAATGATGTCTAAGACCGCTTCCTGCATCAATTCCCACGCCCGCTCCACATGCCGCATCTCGGTGTTGGTTTGTCCGATTGAGAGGCGGAGGGCGAAACGGCCGTTTAACTTCGTATGTGTCAAATAAATTTCCCCATCCGCATTCAGCCGGTTCATCAATTTTTCGTTGAATTCATCTCCAGCCACATGTCGGAAACAAACTAAATTGAGTGGGTTAGGAGCCATCAACTCAAAGTCCGCCGATGCTTCTACCCAACTCGCAAATGCCTGCGAGATACGCACATGTTCACGCACATGATGCTGCAACCCCTCAACGCCATAATGACGAATCACAAACCACAGCTTTAGTGCCCGGAAACGCCGCCCCAACTGTACATGCCAATCTCGATAATCAAACACTGCACCCGATTCTGTTGCCTGATTACGCAAATATTCGGGCAAAATACTCAAAGTATTTATCAATGTCGCTCGATCCGCTACAAAAAAGGCATTGCAGTCAAAATTGGTAAACATCCATTTGTGCGGATTAAAACAGTAGCTGTCAGCCAGTTCCAACCCGTCAAGAAAATGGCGAAATTCAGGGCACAATGCGGCCGTTCCAGCCATCGCGCCATCAACATGGAACCACACCCCTTCTTCCTGGCAAATCTCGCCGATGGTACGAAGTGGGTCCATCGCCAACGATGAGGTTGTACCTACTGTGGCACAGACAAAGAAGGGCGTTAATCCCGCCGCTTTATCTGCTTTAATTTGTGCCGCTAATGATTCTGGACGTGCGGCAAAATCATCATCAACCGCAATCAACCGCAAGTTTTTGCTGCCAATCCCGGCAATTTTGACAGCTTTGGCAACCGAGGAGTGGGTTTGGGTGGAGGTGTAGGCAATGAGACGGCCGTTTCCCCCCTCCTCATTGCTCACAAAATGGGTCGCCCGTTCCCGCGCCGCCAACAGCGCCACCAGGGACGCACTTGACGCCGTATCTTGAATCACGCCGCCACCAGCCGAAGTAGATTTGAACTTGTGGGGCAGTCCCATCATCTCCACCAGCCAATCCATCACATGCGTTTCTAGCTCGGTACAGGCCGGACTGGTTAACCAGATCATCCCCTGTACACCCAGACCTGAAGCCAACAAATCGCCCAAAATTGCTGGACCAGACGCATTTGCCGGAAAGTAAGCATAGAAGTTTGGCGATTGCCAATGCGTAATCCCCGGCATGATCAACTCATTCACATCCTTCAGCATGGCTTCGAATGGCTCACCCTGCTGCGGTGGCGATTCCGGCAGCGATTGCCGAATCTCTCCCGGCTGCACCTGCGACATCACCGGATACTGCTCCACGTTTTCGTAATAATCAGCAATCCAATCGACCAGTAAACGGCCGTATTTCCGAAACTCATCTGGCGTCATGTGATAATTGGTTTTTTCAGACATTATTTTCCTCTTTGGCATATGGGTAATTGCTAATCGGAAAATAATTAATTGTTGAATTGTTAGAAAGAGTCTGCGGCTCCAGTCATTAACAATTCACAAATTCAACAATTCACAAATTAATTATTCTCTTCTCCCTCTTCCTACTTCCAAGCAGTCGTCGCATCCAACGCTTCTTTTTCTTCTTGCGTTAACTTGACCTCAGTCCCTTTGATTGTGTCTTCAAGCTGGGCGATGGAGTTAGCCCCGATGATGGCAGAGGAAACGGCCGTATTCGCCAGCACCCACGCAATCGCAGTTTGCGCAATCGTGGCATTGTGCGCCTTGCCAATTTCTTCGAGTTTGTCAACGACCGTAAACCCTTGCTCATTCATGTACCGATTGCGCACGCCATCGGCGCGGGCTGATTCAGGCAGCGGCGTATCGCGACGATATTTACCCGTTAAAAAGCCAGCCGCTAACGGGCTGTAAGGAATTACGCCAATACCCTGATCCAGGCAAAGCGGTTGCAGTTCACGCTCGAATTCGGCACGATGGACCAAACTGTAATGCGGCTGCAAGCTGTCAAACCGTACCAAATTTTTCACATCGCTCACCCACAGTGATTTGGTTAACAACCACGCTGGATAATTTGAGCAGCCAATGTAGCGCACCGTGCCAGCACGCACCAAGTCGTTGAGGACGGTTAATGTCTCAGCCAGCGGCGTTTCTTCATCCGGCCAATGGACTTGATACAAATCGATATAATCCGTTTGCAAACGTTCCAAACTGGCTTCAACACCATTGAGAATATGCTGACGCGAAAGTCCTTCATCATTCGGCCCATCTCCCATCTGGCCGCGCACTTTGGTTGCCAAAATGAGGTCTTCACGCCGAATTCCGCTTTTCTGCAGCCACTCACCAATGATCTCTTCACTCACACCGCCATTATTGCCCTCTACCCAGCGGGAGTAAATATCGGCCGTATCAATAAAATTGCAGCCCAACTCGACGGCACGACTCATAATGTCATGCCCTGTTAATGTATCCGACGACCAGCCAAACTGCATCGTGCCTAAACAAATCGTCGATACCTTGAGTCCAGTTCTTCCTAAACGTCGATATTCCATAATTGATACTCCTTGAGATAGATGTACCGGAGTGGAGGCTTTAGCCGGAACGGTTCTGGCTAAAGCCTCCACTCCAACGGTGTTTTAATTTCCTTGCGTCTGGTCGTCAGTGGTCGGGGGGGGGTCTGATTCGGGAACGGCCGTTTCTTCAGCCCCAGCAGCCGCTTCAGCCGCAGCAGCCGCTTCAGCCGCAGCAGCCGCTTCGGCAGCAGCACGGGCAGCCGCCTCTCGTTCTGCACGTACCTGTGGGCTTTCCGTATTCGGATTTTCGTAGTTAAAATAATTATAAATAGACCGTGACATTTCCCACATAATGGGAAAACTATATTCCGAGACTAAAAAATCCCCTACCGGATCATGCAAATAATAAACCAACACATAATCCCGGCCAGGAGATAGCACAATGCCCGCATCGCCATGCGTCACACTGTCCCATCCATGCTTATGCGAAACAGGCACATCCTCCGGCACGCCAAAACGAATCAGGTTGCCTTCCACATTATTCACCATCAAATCGATCAGCGCCTGACATTCCTGTTGGGTAATTTCGCCATCATAAATTGCCATTAACGCGCCGCCGCCTTGGGAGCAATAGTAAATCATGGAGAGCATGGTTCCCATTTCTTCCGCAGTCGTTTGTCGCGCCGGGTCAGGCACAGTGACCAAATCGGGACGTGAATTAGCAGGTGTCGTAAACGTACTCGGGCGCGTAGAAACAACCGGCGCATCGTAGGGAATTGCCATAAATGTGTTTACCAAACCAAGTCGTTTGAAAGAATCAGTCAGCAGTTCGGCCCCGAGATAGGTATTGTCTTGTTGGGCAATCACGTGCAGCAGCAGGTTGGCATCGAAGTTTGAAGAGCGAACGGCCGTTTCCTCCAACAAAGCCTGCACATATTCATTCGGTGGATTATTCAGTACCCGGTACGTTTCCAGAAAAATGCCAATTTTTAGAATGCTCAAACCTGAAATCGCCATATCGGCATTAATGCTAATCTCTTCACCCGTTTCCAGGTCCATCACAAACACACTGCCCACGCCATTAAAGTTTTGCAACTGACGCTCAATATTTTCCCGCAGCGAATCCATCGTCAATTCCGGCGCTTCTTGCTCTACAATTACCAGGTCAACATCCCGCTCCACTGGACGATACAGCGCGGCTTCAGCTTCCGGCAAACTGGCTTCCACATCCGTCACGAACCCAACTTTCCCAAGCTCATACCCATCAGAAATACCAGAAAACTGGGGCGAACGTGCCGGTTCATCCAAAAAATCTGCAATCATTTGCAGTTGTTCTGTGAGTGCATCCCGATCATGCGATGCACGCAGCTCAATTTGGGTTGCTTGTAAGGGACGGTTGAGCAAGAATTCAACAAACCCACGCCAAACCTCTTGTTCGCTTTTGTAGGATTCTGCTTTGTCCAACATGCCATCAACATCAATCACAAATCCAACGTCTTCAGGATTAATTGGAACCCGCTCTTCTTGATGAACAACTGTAACTGGAGCGAGATAGTGAGCCTTCACTTCAGAGACAGCTTCCTCACGATTCAATCCCGACACATCAACACCGGCAATCCCCATCCCCGGCGGCATCAATTCTCGTGCCTGCATGTACAAAAATCCCTGGTACAGTAAATAAAGTGCGCCAGCAAAAAAGAGGAGGATGGTGAGAAAGCGTTGTATTTTTTTGAGCATGTTGACCTAACTATCATCCAAATAGGGATTATCGAAGTTGAAAAAGTTATATGTTGCACGGGAAATATCGGACATCAGTGGTGAGCTTAGTTCCCATTCGAGCCAGTCTGGTTTATACAAAATCTGCACAATCACATAATCGCCAGCAGGCGTATAAACAATGCCAGCATCAGCATGTGTGTCGCTCACCCATCCATGCCGGTGTGCCACCGTCACATCAGAAGGAACCCCTTCTTCAATCAAACTGCCAATGCGATTTTGCATCATATATGCCAGCAATGTTTCACATTCTAGTTGGGTAATCTCCCCGTTAAAGGCGGCTTGCAGTGCGCCACCTTGCCCTTCTGCACAGTAATAGACCATTGCCAGAAAAGTGCCAATATCTTCGGCAGTGGTTTGGATGTAAGTATTGGGACGTGTGCGAATGTCTTCGGCTTGGTTGGCGGGGGTTTGCGGAACGGCCGTTCCCACCTGCGGGTCCGATTCATACGGCGTCATCATATAACTATTTTGCAAACCCAATCGCTGCATCGACGTAGTCACAAGCTGTGTGCCTAAATATGGGTCATCCTGCCCCGCAATCGTGCGCAGCAGCGTATTGGCACTCTCATTTTCAACCTGAATCACCAGGGTGTTCGAAATAAGCTCATTTTGGGTCAGCGTCGGCGGTTGGTCTAACACGCGGTACGTTTCCAAAACAATCGGCACCTTCATCAAATCAATACCCGACATCGGCTCATCTGCATTGATCGGAATCTCTTCCCCTGTTTGTAAATCCATGATAAACAAGCTGCCAACGCCACCCGTTGCCTGCTCAAAATCTTGAATCTGGTTCACCAACAAACGCACCAGCAAATTCATATCCGGTCTTTCTGGCTCTTTTGGTTCAACCACCAGGTGTGCTTCTCGATTAATGTGCCGATACAGTGCTGCTTCCACATCATCCAGGCTGGCTTCAATATTAGTTTCAGTACCAGACTCGCCATATTGAAAGCTCAGTGTACCCGGAACTGGCTGCGCAGGCTGCGCGGGCTTGTCCATCAATGTTTTTATTTTGCCCAAGACTTGAATGAGGGCTTCTCGGTCGTGTGTTGCTTGAATCGGAACCGGACTTACTTCAATTGGCCTTCCCCACAAAAAACCCCAAAAGCCAGCCCAGAAATCTTGTCGCGACCTTTCATATTCCGCCTGACTAAACAATCCCTCCATATCAAGCTGAAACTCTGTTTCGGTGGGGCTAATCTCATAAGACTCCTCACCATGATAAATGATAATGGGGGCTTCAATGAAACGATTGCTCAAAACATCGCTGGCTTGCTGTTGATTCATACCACCAACATCTACCCCAGCAAGGGTGAGGCCAGTCGGATACGTATCGCTGATACTGGCATATTGATACAGCTTGATCAGCAAAAAAAGGGTCGTCGACACGAGGACGGCAACAGTAAACCATTGACCGACGCCAGGTGAAGAACGTCTATTCATGATGTGATACCTCCTCTTCGCCAACCCTTGATTTTTTCAAAGGCGAAGGGTTGCTGACGAATTGGGTTTGGTAGGTGTAAACGGCCGTTTCAATCGCAGCCCGTGTAAAAGGAACCAGTTTTTCTGGCAATGCATCCGGTGCAAACCATCTTGCTTCAATAATTTCGTTGCTTAACACCATAGGCTGTGGATTGGCAAAAGCCAAAAATGCAATGCCCAGATGTGCCGGGTACTCCTCATGTTTTAGGCGAACGACAGGCCCCAATTCGGCAATTATTCCCGTTTCTTCCCATAATTCACGCAGAGCGCCTGCTGCCGGGTCTTCATTGCGGTTGAGCCACCCCCCCGGTACATCCCAAGGAATGTATGGGTGAAACACATGGTTCAACAACAACACACGACCCTGATCATCTATCACAACCACCCCAG
>QQUD01000176.1 GCA_008501785.1 Chloroflexota bacterium | reverse complement strand
ATGATTGGTACGGAAGGCTATTCACCGCCCGAGCAATATCGGGGTCAAGCTGAGCCTGCCGGTGACATTTATACCCTGGGAGCGACACTACATCATGTTTTAACGCAGCAAGACCCCCGTCTGGAACCCCCCTTTACTTTTGCCGAACGTCCTATTCACAAAGCAAACCCAACCGTTTCACCTGAATTAGAAGCCATTATCATGCGCTGCCTTGCGTATGATCCAAAGGAACGGTTCCTCAATGCGAAAGCGTTGAAAGAAACGTTGGAGCAGTTGAAGGAATCACTTGCGGCGCCAGTTGCTGTGCCAGCCGCAGTGCCTGTGGGGGCAGCAACGCCTTCTTCTGGTACCCACCCGGTACCTTCTGCTGAAACGGCACAGCCAATCGAAGATGCAGCAATCCAGCCAATTTGGGTCTTTAAATGCGAGGATGAGATTCGCCAGAAAGCAGTTGTTGCCAATAAGATGGTGTTTGTGGGTGCATATGACAACAATTTGTATGCCGTGAAAACGTCTAACGGGGAATTCGTCTGGAAATATCCGGCCGAGGATAGTGTGGGCAGCTCTATTCCCTTTGTGTATGAAGATCATGTTTATATTGGATCGGCTGATAAAAATATGTATAGCATACAGATAAAAAACGGCCGTTTAAACTGGAAATTTCAAGCGGGTGGGGCCATATACTCATCCCCCGTTGTCAAGTTTGATCATGTGTTTTTTGGGTCTGATGATGGCTATTTTTATGCAATCAATTCCAATCATGGTCGTTCGGCGTGGAAAACAAACGCATATGGAGCCGTGCGCGGGACGCCTTTTGTAGATGATGAGTTTATTTATTTTGGAACAGAAGGTGGATATATTTATTGTTTAGAATTGGCATCTGGCAAAACAAAATGGCAATCTCAAGCAAAACGCTCGATTACATCATCTCCCACAGTTGCCGATGAAATTGTCTTTGTAGGCTCGATGGATGCCACCGTTTATGCGTTTGATGCCGGTTCTGGCTACGTTATTTGGCGTTTTCGGGCAAGACGCCCCATAATATCTTCTCCCATCATGCATAAAGACACGGTTTACATTGGCTCATCAGATGGGAGTCTTTACGCAATTGATATGGAATCAGGCCGTCAGCAATGGTCTTTTGAAACAGAAGGTCAGGTGAATTCATCGCCTGCTGTATGGGATGATGCCGTTTATTTTGGATCGACGGATGGAAACGTTTATAGTCTAGGTTTAAGACGGGGTGATTTGCGCTGGCAATTTAACACAAATGCGCCAATTGTTGCTTCCCCGGTTATTGTGGACAATGTGGTTTATATTGGCTCGACCAATCATAACTTGTACGCTTTACCAGCGTGACCGATGCATTTGTCCCATACAAACTCGATTTGTTGGAATAAAATATGAATGATTCAACAAAATTTTCCGAATCAGATGAACTGAAAGCAGATGATAAGCAGTCGGATGTCAAAGAGACACCGCCTTCACCGGTTATTTCTGAAGCTGCAATTACTAAAGAAAACAAAGTAATTGAAGTGGCAGAAACACAACCTATTTCTGCCAAAAAGGTGGAAATGACGCCTGATGATATGCATGTGCCGCATTTGTTGTTTGCGAAGCGATGTGATTTAGGTGCATTGCGTGAGCGAAATGAAGACTCTTGTCTGGCGTTTACCTCAGATGCAGGTGGGCATTTTAAAATGCCTGCATTTGGACTTTATATTGTGGCAGATGGGATGGGTGGGCATGCAGATGGGCATGTGGCGAGCAGTGTTGCTTCGCGTGTGGCTGCCCGATACATTTTGGAAAACATGTATTTACCTTTGCTGCACAATTCGACCTCTGCCAATCAAGTTCCAATTCAGGAAGTGTTAACCAATGCGGTGCAGGAGGCGAATACGGCCGTTTTCGAAAATGACCGAGATATTGACAGCGGAACTACGCTAACGATTGCGTTAATATTTGGACGGCGGTTGCATGTTGCGCATGTGGGTGACAGCCGCCTTTATCTTCAAGCTGAAGACCGATTTGAAGCAGTGACCAACGATCACTCTCTGGTACAACGATTGCAAGATGTTGGTCAACTAACCCCAGAAGAAGCCACGATGTACCGCTATCGCAATGTACTGCTCCGTGCTGTCGGGCAGGGTGAAGAAGTAGAAATCGATACGTATATGAAGTTGTTGCCGAAAAAGGGAAAACTTTTGCTTTGTAGTGATGGGCTGTGTGGTTTGATTTCTGACGACATTATTCGAGAAATCATGGACAAAGATTTACCATTGCAAAAAACAGCAGATACTTTGTATGACGCCGCAATGATGGCTGGTGGGTATGATAATATAACGGCCGTTGTTGTTGACTTTGTACTTTAATAAAAGGGCATAGCGCAATCATAACCAAACTATTTCAAACAAAAGGCAAAAAATGACGGGCCAGTTTGATTATTATTCAATCTTAGGTATCGATAAACGGGCGACTCGTGATGATGTGCAAGAGGCATTCGATACACTATGTCTGAATTTTCCTAAAAAACAGCAAAATCCTGAAACCAACCCTGAATTTCAACGAATTTTAAGCGCTTATGAAGTATTGGTAGATGAGTCACGCCGTCAAACCTACGATTCCCTGCTCGTTGAAACATCTCCGCTGAGCCTCAAAATTGAGGTAACTGCCAGTAGAGATCAAATTAACCAATCAGATGCACAGCAGGTGCTTTATTTGCTGGTTGAAGCCAGCCCCCCACAATATATTACCGAGAAACAACAGCCTCTCAATTTATGCCTGGTGATTGACCGCAGTACGTCTATGCAAGGCGAACGGCTGCGCTCTGTAAAAGCGGCCGTGAACCTGATTGTGGAAAAACTCTCATCAGAAGACAATATTTCAATCATTAGCTTCAGTGATCGGGCTGATGTGGTTGTGCCCGGTGGGCCTGTGACCAACAAAAACATTATTAACGGCCGTGTTCGTAACATTGCCGCATCCGGTGGCACCGAAATTTACCAGGGCCTAAACGCAGGCTTCCAGGAGCTAAAAAAGGTAAAATTAGAAGATTACACCAATCACCTGATTTTGCTCACAGATGGTCATACCTATGGTGATGCGGCAGAATGCCTTGATTTGGCCAATCGTGCTTCTCTGGCAGGCGTTGGATTTAGTGCATTTGGGATTGGGACAGAGTGGAACGATCAATTCTTAGATCAGCTAGTGGCCCCCTCTGGTGGGCAATCTGGGTTTATTGAATCACCCAAAAAAGTGATCGATTTCTTGCGTGACCGAATAAAAGGATTGGGTCAAATCTACGCCCAAAATATGCGGTTGAAAAATGAATTTCCGCGCAGCATTTCAATCAATAAAGGATTCAAACTACTGCCATTTGCGCAACCGTTATCGTTTGACACGCCAGAAATTCGCTTAGGAGATATTGAAGGCCGCTATCCTATATCGTTCTTACTCGAAATCACATTTGCCCCGCAACCTTTTGACACGCGGATTAATATTCCGATATTGCTGACAGCAGATATACCGGGCCAACGACCACAGGACCGAACATTTAAACATACCCAAGAACTGTTCGTACTCAC
>QQUD01000616.1 GCA_008501785.1 Chloroflexota bacterium | reverse complement strand
TTTAGGTGAAGCTTCACCTACCGTCAATGCTAAATTTATGACCGGCTCCGACGACACTATTCAACGTGCGCTCACTGACCCGCTCAACCAGTACCTCAATGGCGAAATCAGCGAAGATGATATGTGGGCTTCCTGGAAAGACAATCTCCGCATTGAATTCCCAGACTTGCTCATCCCATAATGTCTAAACTCACTTAGAATTTGAAAATGGGCCAGTGTATGTGTGCAATACACTGGCCCATTTTACAGGAGTAATATTATGGTTATTGATGATGTAAAAAACAGCCAAACCGAGAGCAAGGCACGATTACCCTTCAAGTTCAAAAGAGAGCATTACGGCTATTTATTCATTGCCCCTTTTGTGATTGCTTTCCTGATCTTTGGCCTGTACCCGGTCTACAACACACTCTACCTTAGTTTCACAGACACCACGTTGTTGAGCAGTGAAACCAATTGGGTGGGTCTCAAAAATTTTGAGCGCCTGTTTGCAGATGATATCTTCATGAAAGCGGTGAGAAACACCTGGATCATCTGGATTTTGAATTTCATTCCGCAAGTAGGTGTAGCGCTCATCTTATCCGTTTGGTTTACAAGTGTGCGCTTAAAGGTTCGAGCCGTTGGTATCTGGCGAGCCATCTTCTTTTTGCCAAACTTGCTCATGCCTGCGGCCGTAGCGGCCTTATTCTTTAGCTTATTTTCATTTTACGGACCCGTGAATCAATTAATGGTACGCAGTGGCATTTTAAGCGAGGCAATGCAATTTTTACAAGATGCCAGCATCGCCCGTGGTCTGGTTGTTTTCATTCAATGGTGGATGTGGTTTGGTTCAACCATTATCCTCTTAATGGCTGGCATGACGTCTATCTCTGTCGCACTTTATGAATCGGCCATGATTGATGGGGCCAGTGAACAGCAAATGTTCTGGCGCATCACGGTTCCTTTGCTCAAACCCATTCTCATTTACATCTTTGTCACCTCGCTGGTTGGCGGGATGCAGATGTTTGACATTCCATTTTTGCTAACAGACGGTCGCGGCTCGCCTAGCGGGTCAATTATGACCAACAACATTCTCATGTATTTGAAGTTTAGCAGCACAAAAGGTCATATTGGCGCGGCTTCTTCTGTGGGTGTGCTTGTGTTTATCATGACGAGCATCGTTGCGCTTGGAATTTTCTACTTCCTGCGGGAAAGAGACTAGTACTGAAGCAAACTTTTATTGACGGTTAAGTTATTAGTTATTTGCTTCAGTTTAAGTGTTCCGACGCAATGTGCTATCCGTCAATATTTGTTGGTCGGAACACTAGAGAGAGGGTCTTATGTTTAACAATTACAATCTAAATTCGAGAATACTGCGCGGCTTTGTTTATATCATCTTAGTTGTTCTGCTGTTTATTACGATTATTCCAATTTGGCTGCTGATCGTGAATGCCACGCGCTCTACGGTTGAAATCCAACAGGGGTTAAGCATTTTCCCCAGTGTGCATCTGCTTGATAATTATGGTGTACTGAAAGGGCGCGGACTGGACTTGTGGCGTGGCTTCTTCAACAGCCTTTTTATTGCCGTGAGTACAACTGTGCTGTCTGTCTATTTTGCCTTGCTCACGGCGTATGGCATTGTTGTTTATGAGTTCAAAGGAAAACAGTTTTTTTCCAACTTCATCATTGTGCTGGTGATGATTCCAATGCAGCTTTCGATTATTGGATTTTACCAATACATGTCGACTTTAGGGCTGACAGATAATTATGCTTCCTTGATTTTGCCATCGATTGCTTCGGCTGGTGGCGTATTTTTTGGCAAGCAATATCTAGAATCGATTGTGATCCACGACCTGATTGATGCGGGTCGGGTAGATGGCGCAGGGGAATTTAGCATTTTTCATCGCATTATGCTGCCGATTGCGGTTCCAGGTGCAGTTACATTGGGGATTTTTGCTTTTATTGCCTCGTGGAACAATTTCTTCAGTGCATTTATTCTGATTTCATCGCTGGAAAAGTACACGCTGCCCATGTTGGTACAAACCTTGCGTGGTGATGTGTACCGCACGGAGTATGGAGCAATTTACCTTGGACTGGCGGTCACGATTGTGCCAATTATTCTCATTTACATTCTATTCTCCAGGTATATCGTGAGTGGTATTGCAATGGGTTCGGTGAAAGAATAAAATTGAAATTGGAAACAGTCTCTGTAACTGTTATTCCGTGTAACCAATGCCTGGAAGACCCGATACACAACAGGGAAGAAACTGCCGAGGCTCGCGTCATTCCGAAGTCCGCTGAAGAATCCCTGGCGTCTTTGCCCAACAGCTTGTAGGGATTCCTCTTCGAAAACTCATCGAAATGACATGAATACGTTAGAAAACAAGCGACTGTGGATGGGCAGGCGTCGATTGAGATTGCCTATTGCCAGTAGACTCGTCACTTAAAAGGAAAAGAATGATGGCGCAAGCAATCAAAAAATTCGAACGTTTATATCTTGATACAAATCAGCCAATTTCAGTGCGCGTACAAGATTTGATACAACGCATGACATTGGAGGAAAAAGTATCGCAGATGCTTTTTACGGCACCAGCGATTGAGCGGCTGGATATTGCCAAACATAATTGGTGGAATGAAGGGCTGCATGGTTTGGGTCGTGCTGGTGTAGCAACTGTTTTTCCGCAAGCGATTGGGTTAGCTGCAACTTGGAATGCGGAACTGATGCATGAGGTGGCAACCGCTATTTCAGACGAAGCGCGGGCCAAGCACCATGAAGCAGCTCGGCGCGGCATTCGTGAAATATATTCGGGCTTGACTTACTGGTCGCCGAATATCAACATTTTTCGCGATCCCCGCTGGGGGCGTGGCCAGGAGACGTATGGGGAAGACCCGTATTTAACGGCGGAGATGGGTGTTGCTTTTGTAAAAGGTATTCAGGGAGATGATCCCAACTATTTTAAGCTGACGGCAACACCAAAACATTATGCCGTTCACAGCGGACCGGAATCGCTGCGGCATCATTTTGATGCGCAAATTGATGAACGCACGATGCGAGAGTTTTATTTGTTTGCGTTTGAGGCGACGGTAAAAGAGGCAAATGCGGCTTCGGTGATGGGCGCTTACAATCGCACAAATGGAGAGCCTTGTTGTGCTAGCCCAACTTTGCTAGAGAAAATTTTGCGTCAGGAGTGGGGATTTGACGGGTATGTGGTCTCGGATTGTGAAGCGATTCGAGATATTTTTGAGAATCACAAGGTGGTGGAGACGGCGGCTGAAGCGGCGGCACTGGCGGTGAATAATGGCTGTGAATTGAATTGTGGCCGCATTTACCATGCGCTGTTGGAAGCTGTTGAACGTGGTTTGATTGATGAATCGACGATTGATCAGGCGGTTGAGCGCCTGTTTAAAGCACGATTCCAGTTGGGCATGTTTGATCCGCCGGAGATGGTGCCGTATGCACAGATTCCGATGGATGTAGTTAATTCGGAAGCACATCAGGCGTTGGCTTTGCGAACGGCGCAGGAGTCGATTATACTGCTAAAGAATGAAGGGGATTTGCTGCCGCTGCAGAAAGATATGGGATCGATTGCGGTGATTGTGCCGAATGCAGA
>QQUD01000494.1 GCA_008501785.1 Chloroflexota bacterium | reverse complement strand
ATTACAGCGCACACATGACAATAGGCTCTTTTACTACCTGGCTGAGCATCTATACCTTAACCGCACAAAGCAGAAATTTGTCAGTTATCATTGCAGTTTTAACGACACAAAAGCACAAACTATGAAAACATCACATCAAAGACGTGATTTCAGGCTCTTAATACATGAATCAGAAGGACAGGCTTTTGAAGACTTGTTCGTCAAAATCATGCAATATGCAAACGTTAATTTTATTCCTGTTAAGCCTCACGGAATTGATGGGGATAGGAAGAATGATGGTTTTGATCCAACCAGGGGGATTTATTTTCAGGTGTACGCTCCAGAGGATGCGAGAAAAAACCCCTACAATGCAATCAAGAAATTACTTAGGGACTTTGAGGGCTTGCAGTCATATTGGGACCCATATGCGCCAATAAGAGAATTTTACTTCGTAATAAACGACAAATACAAAGGTGTTTATCCTAAAGTCCACACCAGATTGACAAAAATAAAGAATCGGTGCAGTCTCTTGAAATGCGAACCGTTTCTTGCACAACACTTAGAAGCCACACTGTTTAATCTTTCGCCGGATATTATCGAGTCAATACTCAATTCGGATAAGAAAGAAAGAGGAACGATAGAACGAGGAGCATCTGGAGCAAGGAATATTGCTAATGATAAATTATTATTTACATCTAACAACCATATAGACACATTGATATATGAACTGGTTCAAAAAACTCAACATCGCGTTGCAACCCCTAGTGACCTGCTAGTGTATGCACCTATTATTGCAAAATATGGGATAGAGAAAGGTAAAATGATTGTGGAACGTAACCTGAAAGCAGGCCAAAGGGTTAGACCGTGATTAACAGCAACTTTCAAGAAATATGCAGCCATTTGGGCATGTCAAAAACGGCTTTTAAAAATGCTTTTTCAGAATTGAAGGAACGAGGTTTATTATTTACGCCTGCAAAAACGGTGCAGGATTTTATATCTGATCAATATCCAATAAGACTTGCAATAATCGGCCCAACCTCTGAACAACCAAACGTATTATCAACCGGTCCATTTGCAGTATCACGGGAGTATTACGACAAACATTTTCTGCAAATGAAATCGAGACTATCACCAGAAGTACTAAGTGTCCTAATTACATTTAAGCGAGTAGAGTATGAGAAGTTTGGGACAATCTTAAATCAATCTATAACTATTGAGTCTGATGAGGATAGCTTGATTAAAGTAGCACAAATGTCAGGTATATTTGATCTTTCTCGACCTCATATTTACAGTGATTATGTATGGTTTGATGTTACGCACGAGTATAAAACAGAAGGGCAATTGGCATTAGAGCCGGAACAACCTCCTCGAGAATATTGGTGGTGGCGGGAAATAATTGAATTTGATGAAGGATTCGTACCGCCAATTCCATCAGATCGGCCTGAAGACTTTGTGTTAATACCAGAATGGATTTTTGAAATCCCTCAAAGATATTTACCTGAAATGATTGTTCTATTATTACCGAAGCTTTTCTCATACCTGACTTTGGGCCTAAAAATTGAAAATTTAGCACTTAATGTAGATGACCTTTTGGGAATAATTGATTCGTTTTTTGATGAATACAATTACCCAAATGACCACACTGAAGCTGTTGACAGAGAGTTACTTGTAAAAGAACTGTGCGACTACAATGGGTACACTTATCCGGTTGATGTGCAAACGACTATTTCCTATCTTGAATCTATTGGCATCGTATCAACCATCGAGAATCAAACAACTTACGAACTTGCTTCAACATTTGAAATCCCATCAGAATTTTCCGTTACTGATGAATGGGAAGAAAAGTTCCATAAGTTTGTAGAAACAGGAAGTGTATTATTTGCATACATGTCATATGAAGAGATTGTGTCTTAATTCTTCATTCATGTTGGGCTGCACTAATAGGCATTTATTGTTTCGTAACATAGTTAACTTAAAAGTCAATACCCGCACAAGCGGCGTTAGGCATCAATCGAAAACAAACATCAATACATTCTTCCCCACAAAATAAACCAACAAATAAACATTTGTTGGTTCACAGCCCCCCTTGTTTACACCTACACTGGTGACATCTGAAAAACGAAACAAATAGACGCGGTGATTTGGAGCAAGTAATTTTCTGCTTCACCAAATCGTCAAAACTAGCGGAATCGTGCTCAGTGGCACTGCGCAACTGAGCTTCATAAGGAGAATTTTCGATGTCACTCAATAAAAACCTCAGTACACAAACCGCGCTGGTAACGGGCGCAAATGCAGGGCTTGGTTTTGAAACCGCAGCCCAGTTGGCCGAGATGGGTTACGGCCGTATCATCCTCGCCACCCGCACCCTAGCCAAAGGAACCGGCGCCAAACAACGCCTCATCGAACGCACCAGCAAAGACGTGTTCGACCTGCTGGCAGTTGATGTTGCCGAAGTCCAGGTATCCGCTCGCGCTGCACAAAACCTGATCGACCAGCCAGGGCAAATCGACTTGCTCATTCTGAATGCAGGCTTGGGTTCCCAGGAATTGAAGCGCACAACGGAAGGGTTCGAGTTAACGTTAGCGGCCAGCCTCGTCGGTCATCATGTGCTAACCATGAAGCTGCTCGAAGCAGGTAAATTGGCTCCAGAAGCACATATCGTCATTTCTGGCTCTGAAGGGGCGCGGGGCGAAATGTCCGGCATGGAAAAGTATGATTACAATGAGATTCAACGCGCCGTTGGGGGCGGCCTTGATGCTGCCATGAACACCGTCGCCCGTGGCGAAAAACCGGCTCCGTACAATTGGAGTGAGACTTACGCCAATGCCAAAACGTGGGTTGCTTGGTGGACGGCCGTTTTAGCCCGCAAACTCCCAGAAGGCATGGTTGCCGTCACCGTCTCCCCCGGCAGCAATCCCGACACATCTTTTGTGCGCAACGTACCAACCTCGTTCCGCATCATGATGAAAGTGTTGAAGATTTTTGGCCCGCTGATGAAGATGGGCGGTCCAGTCGCCGACGGTGCCAAACGTTACATCGACGCTGGCAGCTTTGGCCCCGAAACTTCTGGCAAATTCTATGCCTCACCGCAGGGCAAAATGGTTGGACCGATGGAAGTGCAGCCACATCCACACTTCTACGACGAGCGATTGCAGGAAGCCGCCTGGAACGCTCTCGTGCGGCTGTCTGGAATCGGGTTTCCAGAGTCGGTTGCAGTTGCCTAAATAGTTGTTGGAAAAGAATTTTGGACGCAGATTACGTAGATGAACGCTGATAGAATGTTAAGATCAGCGTTTTTCTGCGTAATCTGTGTCCTTTTTCTTTCTACGTTTCTCACTTGCCACAATCATTTTACTTAGCTAAATCACGCCTTTTATTCGAATTTCCTCTCAAATTGCATCTAGGGCCATCAACCGCCAATAAATCGCCGGTCTAGAAATCAGCACCCGGTAAACCGGGTTTTAAGCCGAAGACACTCTCGGCAGCCGCGTTATGAACGTTAAGAAAATAAAACGGTAATAGGGAACTTGTCATTCCCGCGCAGGCGGGAATCCATGACGTAGTCGAGTAGATTCCCGCCTGCGCGGGAATGACAGGGCCACATTTTGTAGTTT
>QQUD01001011.1 GCA_008501785.1 Chloroflexota bacterium | reverse complement strand
TGGTGCAGCTTCGTCCGCAAATAGCTCTAAGACATACAACAAACCATGATTGCGATCGTAGGCTGCTGCACCGATGCGATGGGTGCGCTGGACGCCTGTGCCTAGCATGGGGCCTTCGATGCCAGCCGGATTATGGAAAAGATGGTCGTCAATGTCGATGATGGCGTACGGCTGCGGTTCCCAGGATGACATGGCTCCGGTGGCGACTTGGGCCAGATCATTGGGATCGTAGAGGATAAATTGGGCATCGAATTGCGAACTCCACCAGCCGCGATAATCGTTGTGGCCGGTGCATTCGGTGAGGTCGGCGGCGGGGCAGGGTGTGCCATCCGCCAATCGACACACGTCGAACTGACCCACAAAGTCACCATCCACACAAGGTTCGTTGGGGCCGGCGGGGTTGACGTAGCCGTACCAATATTTTGCGCCTGTGGCCTTGGTGCCTGCGAAGAGAACGGCCGTTTTCCCCCCATCAGTCGTAATCCAAGCTCCACCTTCCCACTCATCCGGGTGCTGGTAATTGGTTAAGCTGCGTTCAATGTTCGACGTATTCTCAGAGCTTTCGTATAGCAAGAGTGGCGTTTCCGTTAGATGCGTGCCTGCGGCGGCGGGTGAGCCGTCAGGATTCCAGGGTTGGTAGGCGAAGAGGGCGGGCCCCATGCCTGACCAGCCGCCGTCTCGATAGCGACCGGTTGCCAGGTAACGGCCGTTTCCAAACTCATCTGCCCAGTCTGCCGGAATCTCAAACATATACCCGTTGACGCTGTAAAACGATTGATTCCCGATAAACCAGGTGCCTTGCAGGTTGGGCACAGCCAGATTGGGACTGATCCAGGCGTGGGTGGCAACGGGTGGGTCTGGCTCGAAGTGCTGCCCCCAGGCGATGTGAATCAGCGGACCTGTGGCCGGTGTGTCCAGATATTCGATACCAATGCGCGGGAGTTCTTCCATGTCGTAGAAATAGCCTGCGGTGGCGTCGTGGAAATTTTGCAGGAATGTGCCTTGATTGAGGCTTCCGACACTGCCAGATGTTACCGGCTGCGGGATGCTGATTTCGGCAAGCTGGCTGCCGTTGGGCAGTTCGCCATAGGCCAGCCGGTCATGCCCGGTGATGAACAGCGAACCGGGGAAGCCGTCGCTGGCCCCGGATGGATCGCCGTTGGGGTTAAAGGTCATGGCGTTGCCGCCATAGGCGAAGGTTTGTGGACGCTCGTCGCCACCGGGCAGCCGAAACGCTCCTAGATATTGAAAGTCGTCTGGTTGGGCCAGTGAAATCTCAGCGGGGCGGGTGACGATGGGTAGGTAGACTTCGGTGGGGTCGTCGGCGGAGGCTGGTGGCTGGTTGGTGCAGGCTGAGGTGAGGAAGAGGATGAGGGGGATAACGGTCGTTATCCCTACAAAAAACAATTGACAACGCTTGACCGTGTTCATTAGCTGCCCTCCTGATGCCTTTGTGTATCAATAATTGATAGAAAAAGGCTGGCATAATTACGGAACGATCATGCATGAATTGTAAATGGTTTCAAATGAACGGGTCAACAAGCGTATTTCCTAATAATCATAGTTGCAAAATCATCCATTTCTGGCGGCTTAGATTTTCTTTTTCAGGTGTGAGATACGCTGCAAAAGCTTGATAGTGCCGTAAGCATATAAAATCAAAATCAGACCCATAAAAAGAGAGAAAAACTGCAAAAAGCTATTTTCTGCCCCTTTGCCGACCATGACGACAGAGTTGAACAAAACTGGAAAGAGGATGACCAAGAACAACATGATGCGTTGATATTTTTTTGATTTTGATTCGTTATCTGTGAATATTTCTGGTGCCTCACCTTTGATTGATTCTTGACGAAAATATTGCCAGCCATTCATATTGCCCATGTAATCCCAATTGGCATCCTCAAATATCTGCAAGTAGCTGCCAAACTCTTTTTTGTCTGTAAGATAGTCAAGCCGGTATACGTAGTCGGTTGGTTCACCTTGGGTAAAGGTGAAAAATCCGGGAAAGCTGACGGATGCAAAATGCCATCCATTTTGTGACATTTCCCGCAGCCATACTTCTTCTTTTTCGTCTTGCCACGCCCAAAACCAGCGAAATTCTTTCATCATTTACCAAACCTTTGAAATTTTTCCATTGTTAACCAAAATTTCGGCACGACGGATATGCTCTTT
This sequence comes from Chloroflexota bacterium, assembly GCA_008501785.1. Next base: position 11,880 of record QQUD01001011.1, on the reverse strand, counting down.
AAATATCTGTCTTCCTTTTTCGGTTAATTCATACAGTTTGCGTCGCCCTTCCTCGCCTACTTTGGCAATCAATCCTTCGCTTTCTAAAGTCGAAAATGCGCCATAAAGGGTTCCAGGGCCGATTTTTACGGTTTGCTCACTTAATTCATCTACCTTTTGCATCACGCCATATCCGTGCATTGGCTCATGCAGCGCTAGCAAAATGTAAGCGGTTGATTCAGTAAGTGGTAGGTATTTTTTGTAAATTTTTTCCATATGTTTACATCGCCTCTCGCTGTATCGCTTATCGATATATTACCACGCGATATATCGGTTGTCAATATAGCTACAGACCTTCGAGGTTGATTTGCGGATGGTGGGATGGGAACGGCCGTTTAATTAGGCAGAACAATCAACAATCAGCAGTTAACGATTGAACTTTTTGAGCCATTGAGTGAGCTAGAGGTTCTGAGATTGGTGGCAAACGGCCGTTTCAACCGCCAAATCGCCGATGAACTGGTGCTCGCTTACAGGAATTACGATATTCTAGCCCCGTTTACGGGGCGCCGTCACTAGCGGTGCGTCATTCATGACGCCGCGATTAATGCACGTCATTCGCTAATCGCCGGGGCATGATGAACGTTAAGAAAATAAAACGGTAATAGGGAACTTGTCATTCCCGCGCAGGCGGGAATCCATGACGTAGTCGAGTAGATTCCCGCCTGCGCGGGAATGACAGGGCCACATTTTGTAGTTTTCTATTACCTGATTATTTATTTAACTTCCATAATGCCCTCGGATAGAGTAGCGCCGGATGAATCCGGCTTTTTAGGTTGCTTGCAATTCTATGAACCATTGGTCGTAATTGGTTTGCCAAAAGAACGGCAGATGTTCTTTGTGTTCTTTGTTGAAGCGGGTGGACGCAACGCCTTTGACTTGGCCGATAAATTTGGCAACGGCAAGTTTAGGTGGAATCGTAGCAACCATGTGGACATGATCTTCAGCGCCGTTGAGCGCGTGGATGATAACTTCAAGCCCTTGGGCTTTGTGGCGCATGTATTGGTAGATGATGTTGACCAAACAAAAACACAATTGAACACCTTCAATCAATAAATGGCTTCTTAAACCCGACCTAAGTCGGCGAAACTTTATTGCTCAAGGCGTATGCTCATTAATGTATACAACCTGAGCGATTTTGTTTTTAGGATAAGTGAATGAAATGAGACCAGAATCGGCGCACTTGAACGAAAAGATTATGGTAAACGGCCGTATTCACCTCCCATCCCATCAACCCGCATCTGTAGAAGTTCAGCGGGGCATGAAAATTGTAGTGACGGATGGCAAAGAAGTCGGCTTTGTGGGTGGGGTTGTTGTCAATTCACACAGTGATGAAGTGACTTGTATTTTGCTTTGTCATTTGCCGGTAACGGCCGTTTACCGGCTCATTCCAATCCATCTCATTGCGCGAGTCGAAGCAGAAACAATCTATCTAAACATGCAGTTTGATGATTTAGAAACGTTGGCGGCACACTCGCCTATTTGATAGCTGATTTGATTTCACATCTCTGAAAAAGGAGTTTGAACATGATCCCATATTTTTTAATGGCAATTCTTTACCTGTCACTGGCCGTTTTGGCTGCGCTGGAATCCTCTTTTTCTGGCTTGCAAATTGTGCCCTGGTTTAACGGCATGGTGTGGTTACGCGTGCATCTGATCACGCTGGGCGTGATGACCCAAATATTGTTTGCACTGATGCCCATGCTCACTGCCATCCGTTATCGCCAGCCGAAACCCTCTATTCGGTGGGATATTTGGCTGGCTTTGAATGGGGGCATTATGACCTTGCTGGTCGGCATTCCGCTCGTGAGCAAAGTGCCCATTTTTATTGGCGGAACGCTGGTTTTTATAGCTGTTATCTTACTGATTCATCAGTTGAGCAGAATGAAGCCATCTACACAAGTTGAAAATGAGGTGCAGGGATCTCATCAGGGGCGCAAATTTTATATCGCTGGCTTGGCTTATTTCCTGGCTGGTATCACCGTTGGCACCGGTTTATGGATTGGTTGGATGGGGCCGCTGGGTGTGCAAGATACGATGGGTGCTCATATCCATTCGAACAGTTGGGGGTTGATGTCGTTGGTTTTCACCGGACTGCTGGTTGATATGTATGCGGTGTGGACGAAACGGCCGTTTGCCAACCCACAATCGATCACGCCCATCTTTTGGTTGATGACGCTCGGTGCATTTGGACTGATATTCGGTCCCTGGTTTGACACGCTCTACTTGACTGTACCTGGTCTGGTTATGCACGTGGTTTCCACGTTTTGGCTGCTGCACAACATCGTCAAGCCGCTGCGTGGTGACAAAGCAGCCTGGACGCATGGTATGAGGCATATTGTGCTTTCTTATATTTGGTTTGTCGGTCCACTGCTGTTTGCTCCGCTTATTCTGTTAGACGTACCTGGCGTACCGGGTGCAAAAATTGAAGCGGCCGGACCTCAGATCATGGTCTACGGCTTTCTACTTCAATTTGGTTTTGCCGTCATCCCATACTTCTTTTCCCGAATTTTCTTGCCCGAACAAGAGGCGAAGCTGGGAGGGTCCTGGTTCACTGTCACGGTCATGAATCTTGGCGCAGCGCTCCCCTGGTTTGCTGTTCTGATTACGCCGCTCGACCATCTCTACGGCACACTTTTTGGAATTTCATATCTGTTATGGGCAATTGCCACAGTGCCGATTGCGATAACGCTTTGGCGGACCATTCAAACTGGATTGGCTCGTTTTGAGAACAACGCTGTACAAGCATTGTGATGAATAGAGTTGTTCTTGCTTAACCAATTGTCATACCTGCGCAGGCAGGTATCCATTTTATTATTTGGAGGAAAAATGCCTGAAGATTTACATCCACTTGTTGTCCATTTCCCGATTGCGCTGTTGTTGACCAGCGTCGCATTTTACTGGGCTGGTCTTGTATGGAAAGACCACGGTTTTGACAAAGCTGCTTGGTATACATTATTGCTGGGGTTGGCGGGAACGGCCGTTACCATCCTCTCCGGTTTCATGGCTGCCAAGACTATCCCGCTCAACAGCCCAGCCATGCAAACCGTCACAACCCACAAAATATTGGGCATCGCCACCTTTGTCATTTTTGGAATGCAGGCCGTGTGTGCATGGCGTAGTCAGGGTGTATACAGTCCCGGCAAGCGCGTATTGCATACTGTTATTCAACTGATTGGTGTCGCACTCATCTTAGCTGTCGGATACTTTGGCGGGGAACTGGTATTCACATTTGGCATCGGTGTACTTGCAAACTAGGAGTTATCAAATGAACAAAGCAACTTTATATGCAAATTGGAAAGAAAATATCGTTTATGGTAGTGATGGCCCTCAGCCTCAAATCTTGCTGGAAGACGAGAAAGTGAAGGTCATTTTAGGTGGATTAGAACCTGGGCAAAAAATCCCTAACCATGCTGAAGCCCAGGCAATCTATCATTTTCTCGAAGGGAACGGGTGGATGACTGTTGATGATGAGCGGATGCCTGTTATTGCAGGATCAACAATTGTCCTGTCTGCCGGTACAGTACGTGGCATGGAAGCTGAAACTCGACTTGCCTTCTTGGCGACCCGTATTGCTTGAACGTGTCTTTTGGGGCTGAGCCGGGGCTGAGCCGGGGAATGCCCTCGGCTAGGATTGCGCCGGATAAATCCGGCTGTGAATATCTCTTTACAGCCCCGTTCACGGGGCGCCACTACTAGCGGTGCGTCATTCATGATGCCGCGATCATTGCGAACATCTATCCACCATACGCCGGGAGACCGGGGCATGAATGCCCTCGGCTAGGATTGCGCCGGATAAATCCGGCTTTTTTAGGTTGCTTGCATTTCTTTGAACCATTGATCGTAATTGGGCAGGTATATGCCCATTGGTTCATGTATCGTTTGCTGCTGGTCTTCTGTGCCGTCCTTTTCTAGCAGTGGAATCAGTTCGTGTTGGGCATGATGTTCTTTTTGGCGGTTGACGTAGGCAATGACGTAAGGCAGCCGCTTTTTGTCAAAGGAAAAGGCACTGTATTCGGTTTGCCAGAAGAACGGCGGATGCTCCTTGTGTTCTTTGTTGAAGCGGGTAGAGGCAACGCCTTTGACCTGCCCGATAAATTTGGCAACGGCAAGTTTAGGAGGGATGGTGACAACCATGTGGACATGATCTTCAATGCCGTTGAGCGCGTGGATGATGGCTTCGAGACTATGCGCTTTGTGGCGCATGTATTGGTAGATGATGGGTTCGATTACGGCCGTTAACAAAGGCGCTCTGTGTTTGGTTGACCAGACGAGATGATAATACAGTTCATAATAAGGCATCTGTTTCTCCAGATAATGAATAACAGAAAGAGAACACTTGGCGAACGCACCACAGCAAGGAATCGTCAAAAAGTACCTCAGCAATGTCTTTGGCAAGGTGTGGGGAAACGGCCGTACCCACGCCGTGGATTGTGCTCATGAATTAGATATCCTTTGAAAATAATCAGGATATTAGGTTCTAAAATTTTAAAAAGTGAATGATAGTCACAAATGCTGTTTTTGTGAGAAGTAAAAAAATCAATCATTTGGTAATTTAAGTGCATTTACAAGAATTTTGTGCCAAGACATTACGCCGAGTTGAATCCAATCTAGTGCAGCCATTAATGACAGCAGACCGATTCCAAATGCTACACCATCAACTACAATTGGATGATAAAGTGATTTTCCCTCAATGAAAAACGGTGAGCGAAGACTTCTGGATTCATCATTATTAGGAAGAACGGGTAAAATTACATTGTTTTCACCTAATATGATCAAATCGGGAGCATATGTAGTTGAAATAGAGATTTGAGTCAGGATTGATTGAATCTCTTCCGCATCTGTTATCTTTGGTTTGCCTTTACTTGATCTTACATGTCTGGCGAAGATAATCCCAAACATTGGATTGAGGGTTTCAGGGAAATCAGGGGGCATATTCGCTTTAAAAAGAGAACCCATATTTAAATACGGACCAATTTGTGAAGGGGTTATTGCGGGACGGGTTGATGCAAGTTCTTTAACTTTGCTTACCTGCTCACAAGCCTTTAATAACGACTGTGGGTCATTGCCTTCTAAGTTAATAGTATGTTTTGCCTCAATATATGAGTAGGTCGCTTCAAGAGGGACAAATTCCTTACGTGAAAAGTTATTGCGTTCCCTCATGGCTAGAGTTGGAAACCGTGCTTGTTCATAAATAACTATATCATCCCCTCTTGCCTCACCTAGCATATCTACTACATAACCGCGTGATATTCCAAACCTTTCAGCCAGTGCCATACGAAGTGTCTGACATAATGCAATCTCAAACTCGGAGCCGAACTCAAAGTTATGTTCAGTCTCTATTGTGGAGAGTGCAGCCTCAAGCCTCTTTGATAAGGTCGATACGTAATCTTTGTAGAAATACATTTTTATTATCACATCCTTGAAATTGCTCAACAATTAACGAGAATTTGCTTTTTTGTTTGACATAATCAATCAAAAGATTTTGGTTCATCCATTTGATTATGTCTCCAGTGGAACATACACGAAGTATACATGAATCTTGCTAATATATAGAAATCACATAGTGGCTTGCTAATACCTCCTAAATACAACTCTCGACCCGTGTGTAGGGTGGGAGTTATCGCTATCATGTTGCCATATTCGAGTGAAGGAATGGTGGCATGGCACGATATTTTCAAGCTTATTTTTTAATTTATGGCGGTGTTCACGTTTTGGCCGAGTTGGTCTTGTGAATTGCGCCAGATTTGACCGGGCTGTTTTTAAATGTGCCGCTGGCTCTGCATGGTGCGGCTTTGATGGGCTTTGTGAGTGCGTTGGCTGGGCTAGGTTTTATTGATGCGACAGGGCATTTCAGAATGAATTTGATTGATTTGAAATGAGATGATAAAACGCGGAAGATGCGGATTGTTCTCTTCGTCCGTGTCCTTCTGCTTCATTCCGTGTCCCATTTCAAAACTGTTGAATAACAAACAAGATTATGGATAAGAATGTTTTGTCAGAAACGGCCGTTTATTCCAAACCCGCCCCGATGTAACTGATCTGATCGTAGCTGAGATGAGTGACACAGTTGCTCCGTGTTCCTGGTTTTTATGTGGCATGGAGATATGATTGAGGATGTGTGGGGGTGGCGGAAACGGCCGTTTTGCCACCCAATTAGCAACTTCACAACAAGGAAAAGTAAAGTGCAAGAATTAGCTTCAAACCAATTCCATATCGTCGCCTCACTATTCAACAAAATTGATCACAACATCGCCGTTGTGCATTCCGTGATTGAAGGCAATAGTCCAGGCCGTATCTTTGTGGACCGGGTTGAGGTGCCAACAGTCGCTTACCTGATTTTTGAAGGTGCTTTCCACTATATTGGCGGGACTCCGGCCAATGATGCGTTCAATCAGGCAATCATTTCGTTTCTCTTTGAGCAGTTTTTGCCAGAGCAAGCAGAAAAAGAGCTGGTGTTGTTTGCATTCACCACTGCATGGCGAGAGAAACTTGATGCCCTTTTGCATCCCTATGGAGCAATCACTATTCACCGCAAGATTTTTCGCTTTGATTATGCCAGGTTTCAAGTCCATGCTGGTTGGCGGGAACGAATTCCTGATGGATTCACGCTCAAGCACATTGATGCAGAATTGGCAGAAAAACATCCAGATTTCAAATCAATCGTTGATGCAAACACAAAGCGATTTGGTGTTTGCCTGATGAGGGGTGACGAAATAGCTGCGGTTTGTTCGGCTGTGTGTGTGGGTGGCAGTGAGGCTGAGATAGATATTTTCACAGATGAAAAATATAGGCAGCAGGGCTTAGCCACCATCGTCGCATGTGCCTTTATCGAAGAAAGTTTGTCTAGAAAGTTGACCCCTAATTGGGCGTGTTGGCCAGAGCGTAAAGCGTCTGTTGCGTTGGCAAAAAAACTTGGATTTGTGGAACAGTTTGATGTACCGGCTCATTTGTGGGCGGAGGATTTGTAGTAGCCGGTTTTTAAAAAAATGGGACGCGGAATGACGCGGAAGAACGCGGAAAAAGTGTGACATCCGCGTTTTTCTATGTCTTTTAAAAATTCTCGAATTTATATGGCAGATTTCAATTGTGCGCGATAGGTTTTGAATGCTGTGCGGCCAGCAGTGGTGAGGCGGCAGATGGTGCGGGGTGTTTTGCCTTCGAATGTTTTTTCGATGGTGACATAGTTGGCTTTTTCCAGGCGCATCAGGTGGGATGACAGGTTGCCTTTGGTGAGTTCTGTGGCGTGCAGCAGGTATAAAAAGTCTGCGCTTTCGACGGTGGCGAGAACGGCCGTTATCAACAATCGCGCCGGTTCATGAATTATCCGGTCCAAATCAAGCAGTTGACGCAGTTCCTCATTCATAATCAGCCTCGGCAATGGGGTGGCGCTGCACATATTGCTTGAGCACAATCAGGCCGATGACTGCCATAATCAATCCGGTGCCGACAAAAGTAGATGCGGCGCTGGTGATGTCGTTGGTGAAGGAAACGGCCGTTACCATCCCCACAATCACCGCCACACCCCCTAGCAAATAAAAACGACGCAGCCGCACCCGGTAGCCAAGCACGCTGAATATGATACCCAGCAGTAGCCCAATCACCACCGATATTTGTGAGATGTAGCCAGGGAAATTGAACGACAAAATTGCAATGAGTAAAGCAGCGACAACTATTAGCCAGCGACTGCGTGACGGCACATCGCGCCGGTACGTGACAGAACCAGTGCGTGGATGGGTAATGCGTGCTTTCAACGCCGGAATGACCCTTTGCACAAACAGCGTGCCGCCAAAAATAGCGGCCGTTGACACCAGTACCATGACAATGCCTAACACTGGGCTTGTTTGAATCATAAGCCAGCCGAGGAGCGCAAGGCCAATGGCGATGAAGAGTGTGCCAACGGCCGTTTCTACCAGTCCATCTTCATAATAATAACGCTGCGTGCGCTTCATAACTTGTTCAATATCTTGAGGCATGGGTTTCATCCTTTACGAACTCGCTTGTGCAAACCGGTTTGTGTAACAAACTAGTATGCAAATATGATACGCTGGGTTTTCATAAATGTCAAGCTCTATTACGTCAATTACCCCTTTGACGAAATCCGTTATAATAGGCACATGACAGAAGCATTGGCAGATATCAAAATGCGCTTACAGGCGCAAAAACCGTATTTGTATGAAAAATATGGTGTTACCGAAATCGGCATCTTCGGTTCATATGTGCGTGGCGAGCAAACATCTAATAGTGATATTGATATTTTAATTTCGTTAACTGACCCACCTCGAATTGATCTGATCGATTTAGTAGAACTGGAATATTATTTGACTGATTTGTTAGGTTGTAAGGTTGATGTTGCAATAAAAAAGAATTTAAGAAGGCGCATTGGCAAGCGGATTTTGAATGAGGTTCAGTCTGTATGAGCAACGAATTTCTGGATTACGTTGAGGATATTCTTGATGCCATGGAAAAGGCAGAAATATTGCTGGATGGCGTGACGTTTGATGAGCTTGTCAATGATTTTCGGATTAATTTTGCAGTTTTTAGAGCGCTAGAAATTGTGGGGGAAGCAACGAAACGACTGCCCATGACATTGCGCGATCAATATCCAGATGTTCCCTGGAAAGAAATGGCCGGAATGCGGGACCGAATCATTCATGGATATGATGTTGTTGAATACAAAATTGTTTGGGACACAATTAAGAGACGAATTCCAATTGTTAGACCGCACATTCAACAAATTCTTGAAGATTATGAAGGAGCATAAACGGCCGTTTTCTAATGACTGTATTCTCTAATTTTAATTGATGTAGAAGTGGGGGGGATATGAGCATTTACCGGACAGCATGGAAGTGGCCGAGAGCAATTTCTAAACCATGTGTTTCTTTTATTCTTCTGATAAGTATTCTCGTTTTTATGATGGTGGCTTGTGAATCAGAATCTACTGTAGGACCTTCTACTAACTCACAAACCCTACCAACTCAGGAACCTGTTTCAACAACGATTGGTTTACAATCAACCGCTACTCTGTCAAAGTCAACTGTGACCCCAGAGCCAACTGAATCAGAAGCTACCTCTCAATTTTCTCAGCAATCTATCCTTATTCCAGTAACACCAAGCAGTCCTGCAAATGCATACAGCTTAAAAAAATGGGCACAGGAAGAACGGTTAGCAGCCATAGCTGAAGCGAAAATTCTTATTAACGAGGATATTGAGGAACAAGGCCCCTCAGATTCAGCTTATTATTTTCAGGAATTAATTCGGTATCTGATCTTGATGGAATGGGAACTGCTGCTTCAGTACTCTAATATGCTTGCCGATAAGGAGTTAGCCTGGGATTTAGCTTATAGAGAATCTGTGAATACTATTGCCCACTATAAAGTAGATCGATTTATTTCATTGCTAGAAGAAGAATTGAATTCGGGCGAAATTTCTTTGGATTCGATAACCGATGATCTTTTCCTCAGGGATTTTTCAGTAGCTTCTATATTGGAGGGCGATGATCTCTTTGGCAAATCAAAACCCGGAACTTTTCTACAAATTGAATCTGCAATACCTACTTATTCTGATGATACCATTGCTTTAGTAGCTATCTCTGGGTCATCCGTTGGTGAATACCAAGTGATTCCTTTGCAACCGTTTTGGGATTGGAATCACAAAAGTAGTTTAACAATTTCCTCTGATGACCATAATGAAAACAATACGACGGAAATAATAGTGATTGATGATTTTTGGGGTAGTGGTTCACCGGGGGGATGTGGGAGTCATCTTGCAATCTATGAATGGCGGGAGGTTGATTCGGGTGGTCATTTTGAGAATATTGCTGCCAACGTTGCTGAAATAGTTATGAGTACGGCATATGGAGAATGTGTACAGCCATGGGAACTAGATTACATAGACAACGAAGGTGTTCTAGCCATTAAAAGTTTTCGTAGACATTTTGTTTCAGCGTATAGCTATGGTGATTGTCCTGATTATGAGGAATGGAACCTTTACAAGTGGGATGGACAAGCATATACATGGGCTGATAGCGGCGTCAATCTTATTGAGGGATCACCTAAATGCATGATGGATTGGGCAAATCTTGCTGGCGGATTGAACGACGAAGCTGTAAGTTTAGTTGAAAATGCGTTATTAGATTGGTCGCCAGAAATGGAGACTGTATGGGGACCCGCCAGCGAAGATTATTATCGTTTCAAATTAGGTACATGGTATGCATTGCGTGGTGAGCAGGAGTTAGCAATAAAAACGTTGGAAGCTGTTCGTGACTATCCTGTAAAAACTGATTTTGAGAAAGCTTCCGAACTTGCTGATTTGTATTTGCTTTATTATGAAGAACAAGGTGTTGATGCAGCCTGTAGTGCTGTATGGGATTACATTCATGAAATTGCTCCCCATCCAGAATGCTGTGGATATGACAGAGAAGGGATCTTATCAATTTGGGGTTTTGCTAATCCGCGATGGGGTTCTGTTATTTGGGATATTTGTGAATGGGAACCTGAAAATACTAATGTAGACTTTCCTGACGAAAGAGACTGGACCTCTGAAATCCAGGACGAGACAATATTGCAGCTTGAGCAAACGTTGTATGAATCCGCAGATCCTGTTACAGCAAGAATGATACTCCTAGATTTATTAGGGAATTATCTCTATGGATCAGGTAGTGGTGAATTAAGGGCTTATCTTATGTACCTTCTGGGGTTGACCTATGAGTTAACTGATGATGAAGCGATTGCAATTGACCTTTATTGGCATCTTTGGAATGAACATCCTGACAGTGTTTATGCTCTACTAATCAGACAAAAGCTGGAATTGGTGGAATAAGTGCTCATTCTATAGTGTGAATTGCAGCGTTTGGATAAAAATCACGCCACGCCCAGCCGTAGGCGCTGATGCTGGGGACGGGTTGTAGACCTTGTCCGCGCAGGGGCCATCTACGGCGAGGCCGCGACTGAAGTTCCAGGTGGAGCCGGTTTCGTTGTCTTTGATGGTGCCGTTTTTGATGGTGAAGATGAGTACACTGGTTTCGACCTGGCGGATGAAAGCTTGAAAGCTGGTGCCAGACGCAGTTCGACCCCTTTTTGCTCGCCTTGAATGGCGCGTCCCCAGGGTTGGGACCAGATAGAGCTGGTGTCGTGGTCGTACCAGGTCATCGCGTTTTGGAAGAGTGCGCCTGCGTTGCCGAAGACGGCCGTTTTGCCATCAATGCGCCGATCATGCACGAGACCGGTGTAGCAAATCGGTTATGACGTGGTTTGATGGTTGGGTTGTTGGGGATGGGTGGGGTTTTGGGTAGGTCGGTGGCTGCGGGGAGGGTGTTGGGGGTTGGTGTAGGGGCGAGGTGGGAGGAAACGGCCGTTCCGCACCCAACTAAGAAGATGGCTATAAAAAAGAAAGCAAGTAGCCGGTTTCATAAGCGTAATGTAGCGTATCGAACCAGTTGAGATGATGATGTAGGCCAACTTACTTATTTGATTTAAGATATTTTGAGGCGTTTTTCTACATTTAAACTAGTTTATGACAACAAGCTGACAGTAATAAGGGTTGACAAATTGCCCCTATTCATTAAAATGGAATTATTCAGTTGTGATCTGTGTGTATGTTCCTAATATCGTAAAAACACCAGATGTTTAGAAAAAGATAAGCCTACATTGTTGTCCTGACATACATAAACCAAAATACTGTTTATGTAAACATCCATTCATTAGCAAATTGGCGATTAATAAAAGCGAGACTGCTGAAGGCCTGTTTCGCTAATATATTCTTCTCTAATTACACAATAACGAGTGAAATCTTGATTATGTGTGTATGTTATGTCATCTCTTTGCTGTTTTCAAGGTGGAGGAT
>QQUD01000199.1 GCA_008501785.1 Chloroflexota bacterium | reverse complement strand
TTGGAAATTCATGCGGAGTTGATGACGAACTCGAAGATGTTTTGTGGGTGTAAGGTGGTGGATAGCGTGGAAGCGGAGCCGAATACGGCCGTTTGTCCTGTCTGTCTCGGTATGCCAGGTATGCTGCCTGTAATCAATAGACAAGCCGTCGAATATTCGATGCGCGTGGCGTTGGCATTTAACTGCACCATTCAGCACCACAATATCTTTGCGCGTAAAAACTACTTTTATCCAGACCTGCCTAAAAGTTATCAGATTACTCAATACGAACTGCCAATTGGCTTAAATGGCTGGTTGGACATTGAGTTGGAATCTGGCGAGACAAAACGGATTCGCATTCGCCGGGTGCATATGGAAGAGGATACGGGGAAGCTGACACACATTGAAGGTGGCGGATCGTTAGTTGATTACAATCGGTCTAGTGTGCCACTACTGGAAATTGTATCTGAACCAGATATTCGCTCTGGCGAAGAAGCCCGTGCTTATGCCATGAAGGTGCGCCAAATTTTACGCTATTTGGGTGTGAACTCTGGCGATTTGGAAAAAGGTGTGTTTCGAGTTGAGCCAAACATTAGCATTCGTCCGGTTGGCAGTAGCAAATTTGGCAAACGCACTGAGTTAAAGAATCTGAATAGTTTTCGTGTGTTAGCTGACGGCACGGCGTTTGAAATTGACCGCCAATCTAAGATTTTGGATGCAGGTGGTGAAGTTGTGCAAGAGACGCGCGGTTGGCATGACACGAAACGCATCACATTTAGCCAGCGCACCAAAGAAGAGGCGGAGGATTATCGCTATTTCCCAGAACCTGACTTGCCGCCGCTGTCGATTTCGGATGAATGGATTGAGGCGGTCAAAGCAGCGCTGCCTGAACTGCCAGATGTAAAAGTAAAACGCTACCAATCGGATTACGGACTTTCGGCTTACGACGCCCGCGTGCTGACGGAAGAACGTGCGGTGGGGGAATGGTTTGATACGGCCGTTACCACTGGCAGCGACCCCAAAACCATCGCCAACTGGATGATCAATCAGTTGTTCGGCCTCATGAATGAACACAAACAAAGCATTAACAACATCCAAATAACGCCAAGTCGTTTTGTAGACTTGTTGAGGTTAGTGAAGAACCAAACAATTAATAGCAATACGGCAAAGGATGTACTTGCAGAAATGATTATATCTGGTCAACCTGCAAATGCAATTGTGGAAGCAAAAGGGCTAGCACAGATTTCAGACGAAACTGCCATTGTGGCAATTATTGTGCAAATATTGGAAGAAAACAGCTCGCAGGTGGAAAAATATTTAGCCGGACAAGAAAAGCTGCGCGGCTTTTTTGTGGGTCAGGTAATGAAGGCCACGCACGGTAAAGCGAATCCTAAACTTGTGAACCAAATTTTAAAACAAGAATTATCCGCTCGAAAATAGATGTTACAAGAAATCTAAAAAGGCGTGCCGTGGCGCTTTGGCAATAAGCGAAATTAGGTATAGCGAGCGAATCCACCAGATAAATTGAGCAAGATTAGCCACCTAAAGTACCATTCTAACAAGAATCTCAATACATTAGAATAAATAAAGGAATACTGATCGACTTCTATGACCAGTTTCTTGATCACTGGAGCCGTCTATCCTACGCCACTGGAAAAGTTGGTGGCGGCAATTGCAAGAAGTTCCTTCGAAGCTATTTTAGTTTGTAATTGATCCACGTATCTGCTGCTGAATTAGTTTAATTTTGCCTGAAGCATCCTGGATATAAAATAGATTGTTGTTCAGCTTCAGTTTGGCGAGAATGGCCAGACTTATGAAGAGAAATTTAATGATTGGTAAGCTTAAACAACTACTGGCACCGCCAGTTTATGAAGATGATGAAACTAATGGGCGTGCGCGTCTTCTAAATGCCATTCTTCTTTCTATTATCAGTTTAATAACGTTTCACTATATAGTTCGCCTTTTCACTGGTGCTGCCCATCCAACGTCAGATACTGCGCTAATTCTAGCTGGGTTTACTGTGATCATGATAGGCAACTATGTGTTGACGCGGTTTCGCTACCTGCAGTTTGGTATCTACACCCTGGTTTCGTTGTCCTGGTTGATGGTGTCGATGCTTGCTTGGAGGTCAGATGGCGTTTTAGACGCGGCCTTTATGGGCTACGTGGTCGTCATTCTGGTGGCCAGCTTGCTTTCCGGCTGGCGCCTGGCTCTTGTATATATTGGCCTGACCATCGCCGCTGGCTGGGGCTTTGTTTACCTAGAAGCAGTTGGCCTACGAGCATCACCTGTAACAGACCCTGCTTCGGAAATCATGATGGACTACAGTTTTATTCTGGGATTGAGCGGTGTCATGATCTACTTGCTTGTAAGCAACATGCAGACCGCTTTGCATAACTCTCGGCAAAGCAACCAGAAGCTGCAAGCTTTAAGTCAGGAACTGGAAATGAAGGTGCATGATCGGACCCAGGCGTTGTCAGCCAGTGTCGAGGTCAGCCAGCGTCTTTATGATGAATCGGAAAAAGCGAAAAAGGCTGCTGAAATTGCCAATAAAGCTAAAAGTGAATTTTTGGCAAATATGAGCCACGAAATCCGGACTCCGATGAATGCTGTCATTGGCCTGACAGGCTTGTTGCTAGACACAAAACTTGATTTCGAGCAGCAAGATTTTGTGGAAACGATTCGTGTTAGCGGAGATGGCCTGCTGGACATCATCAACAATATTCTCGATTTTTCCAAAATTGAAGCAGGCAAGCTGGACTTGGAAAATGCGACCTTTTTTTTACATGAATGTGTAGAAGATGCCCTGGACCTTAACGCAGCCAATGCTGGTAAGAAAGGCTTGGAGCTGGCTTACCTGATTGATGATAAAGTACCAGATGTGTTAATGGGGGATGTTACTCGACTGCGCCAGATTTTGGTCAATTTACTTGGCAATGCAGTTAAGTTCACCAGTGAGGGGGAGGTTTTTCTTTCTGTTACGCAAGAAAAGGCGAATGATGACACTTGGGAACTCCGATTTTCAGTATTGGATACCGGTATTGGTATTCCACCGGAGCGGATGGATCGGCTATTCCAATCGTTTAGCCAGGTTGATTCATCAACAACGCGTCAATACGGTGGCACCGGTTTGGGGCTGGTTATCAGCAAGCGACTTGTCGAGGCAATGGGCGGACGCATGTGGGTGGATAGTGAACCTGGTAAAGGGTCTACCTTCAGTTTTACAATCAAGGCCCATGTGCCAGCATCGGAGGATTTTTCGAGGTTTGAAACGGCCGTTTCTCCTCGCACACTGGCAGGAAAACGCATTTTAGTTGTGGATGACAATGATGTGAATCGGCTGATTATGAAACATTATTTGTATCGTTGGCAGGTCGAATCTCACATTGTGGATTCAGGCGCGGAAGCCTTGAATTTACTGGCTCAGGGTCAAACCTTTGATCTGGGTATTGTGGACATGCAGATGCCACAGATGGATGGCGTGATGTTGGCGCAAGCGATAAAGACAGCGCCGGGATTACGGCCGTTTCCGCTCATTCTACTTAGTTCGATGGGGCATCTAATAGACCGCGAAACTCAAGCATTGTTTATGACGCATCTTGCCAAGCCGTTCAAGCCAAAC
>QQUD01001083.1 GCA_008501785.1 Chloroflexota bacterium | reverse complement strand
TGGGAAGTCAATGGTAATGACGTGATAGTGCCAGCAAACCAGCCGCTAGAAATTCTACCAGCTTTAGGTGGCCGTGTACCAGAAATTAAACCAATGCCGTGGCCTGGATTTCCAGCAGATTTAATGAGCATTGCAGTGGTGATTGGCACGCAATCACAAGGGTCTGTGCTGCTGCACGATTGGATGTATGAAAGCCGATTCTTTTTTGTGGATAATTTGACATTTATGGGGGCTAAAATTGTGCTTTGCGATCCGCATCGCGTATTAGTGCAGGGACAATCACGCCTGTATGCCAGCCCTCACGGTGTGCCTAGCCCTGATATTCGGGCAGGGATGGCGATGGTTTTAGCAGCTTTATGTGCGAAAGGCACGAGTACCATTCACAATATTCGTCAGGTTGATCGTGGGTATGAATCAATTGAAACGAAACTTCGTGGACTTGGCGCACGTATAGAACGGGTAGAAGAATGAGATTCGTATTTTGGTTTACCAGTAAATTTGGGTAGTGAAGGTAACAAATACCCTAATATACAATTACACTAATATACCGATATACCAATATAAAATTTCATTCATAAGTGAAATGTTAATTGTCCTGACGAAACTGAATAAATTCGGCATTCAAATTTGACCCAGACATGCCGCTTGGGTATAATTTTCTGTCGCTCTGTACATAACAGAGCAAATCGAAATTTTTACCTATTGGGGGTAGATCGTTAAGAAGCATCCCCTTAACCATAAGAAATTTCAACAGGGCGCAAGGCCCTTGTTTTATGTAGGAGAACTGAACTATGACAAAGCGTACTTACCAACCCAAAATTCGTCGCCGCCTTCGTGTACATGGATTCCGTCAGCGGATGAAGACTAAAGGTGGCCGTAATGTAATAAAAGCTCGCCGTGCAAAAGGCCGGACGAGCATGGCTGTGAGCATGAACAACCATGTTAAGCGGATTAATTGGAATGGATCATCTGCAACTGCGTATCGTTCTGTAAAACGATTCGGTGGTGGCAAATAGCTTTATCTGAATGTTGCCACAAGAGTATCGCTTGCGGCGTTCAGATGATCTGAAGCGGGTACGGCAACACGGACGAGGTCGGCGACACCCACTGCTGATTATGATAGTTAGCAGGAATGACATGCAGCACAGTCGATTTGCATTTGTCACCAGTCGTCGAGTGGGAACGGCCGTTATCCGCAACAGGATCAAACGATTATTGCGGGAGTCTATTCGTTTATCGTTGAATCAGATTGAAACAGGATGGGACTGTATATTGATTGCACGACCAGCAATTGCACATGCTTCATTTAGCGATGTGCAATCCGCCATTTTACAACTGTTGGAACGCTCTCATTTGTGGGTTGAGACCCCAAGTAGAACGCTCCCAGAGAGGTAAAGCATGAAACGCGTCGCCCTTTTTATCATTCGATTGTATCAAAATACAATTTCGAAGGCCACGCCACCAAGCTGTCGATTTCATCCCTCCTGCTCTCATTACGGATATGAAGCGATTGAAAGGTATGGACTTTTAAAAGGAGGCTGGATGGCCATCAAGCGTGTTGGTCGTTGTCACCCATTCCATCCCGGTGGATATGATCCAGTTCCGATAGAAGATGGAGAATAATTGTTGACCAAGTTAAAACGGCCGCGCTTGCGGCCTTTCGTTATTGTTCTGGCCTTGCTGACACTATTTTTGGCTGCTTGTACCGGTAATGCCGGCACAACAAGCTGGCCTGGACTTGCAGCAGAGGGCAATACGGTCTATGTAGCGTATGGACCTGGGGTGCTGGCTTATGATGTTGCTGCTGAAAATCAGCTTTGGCAATACCCTGTTGAATCGACGACAAGTCCATTTTTTGCCGCGCCATCTGTTCAGGATGGCCGTTTGGTTTTTGGTGATTACGGCCGTTCCGGTGGCTTCTTTTCTCCACAATCAATCATTTCAATTTATGGCATCGAAGAAGCGTCGGCAGGCGCACCACGTGAGCTTTGGTCTGATGTTGAATTAGCTTCCGATAAAATTGTGGCTCCACCGCTTCAGGTTGGCGACATGGTTTACATCGGCACAGCCGACAATATGCTGTTTGCTTTAGATGCCAACACGGGTGTGGAAAAATGGCGTTTTGAGTCAGGACACAGCATTTGGGCACAGCCTACTTATGAGGATGGTGTCTTGTATGTTGCTTCTCTGGATCGAAATCTTTATGCCTTAGATGCTGAGTCTGGCGATGTGCTGTGGCAAAAAGAGCTAACCGGGGCACTCTCTGGCAAGCCTGTTTTAGGACATGGCCTTATTTATGTGACCGGTTTTGACAATAACTTGCATGCACTTGATGCAGCCACCGGTGAAGAGCAGTGGGTGGTTCAGACACAAGATTGGATTTGGTCTGCACCTGCCTTAGACAATGGTTCACTTTATTTCGCCGATAGCTTAGGCAATGTTTACGCTGTTTCTGCTGTAGATGGCACCGAAATCTGGACAAAAGAAGCGCCCGGTCCTGTTCAAACCAGTCCTGTTGTACATGGTGATATGGTTTATGTGGCAACATTGGGCGATGCAGAAACCGAGCAAGGCGTTTTAGTCGCTTATCTTCGAGAAGATGGCGAAGAAATGTGGCGGCAGTTTACATCAGTGCCTTTAAATACGACGCCCATTGTTGTAGATGATGCGTTGGTTGTTGTGGCGCCAGGCGAAGATACCTTGCTTATTGGTTACAACTTGGAAACTGGCGGCCAAAAGTGGTCTTTTATGCCGCAGGCTGCGCAATAGCGCCTGATAGGATATTTCTATGTGGGATTTACTAATTATCGACCCGATGACCAATGGCCTTTTGCTGCTCTATAACTTTTTGGGGCAGAATTTTATATTGGCGATTGCGGTCTTTACCATTCTCATTCGTTTGTTGACGCTGCCTTTAAATATTCGTCAGCAAAAGAGCAGCTTGCGTATGCAGGAAATGCAGCCGCAAATTAAGGCAATTCAGTCAAAATTTAAAGATAATCCGCAAAAAATGCAGGAAGAGTTCCAGAAAATTGGATATAACCCCGCTGAGACGTTGACTGGCTGCTTGCCGCTGCTGATTCAAATGCCTGTTTTGTTTGGTTTGTTTCAGGTTTTGCGATTGGTGCTGGCTTCAACGCCACAATCTTTGTTTGAGCTAACCCAACGCGTTTATCCTGGGATGGTTAATTTGTCAGAGCTGCTGCCCATTCAAAGCAAGTTTTTGTGGATGAATCTCGGTCAACCTGACCCAACATTTGTGCTGCCTTTGTTGGTTTTTGGCACGATGTTCATTCAGCAGAAGTTCCTGTCCCCCTCTGCCCCGGCAAAGGACGATAGTAAAAAAGGCAATCAAAAACCTCAGCAGGAAGACACGGCTGCTAGTATGCAGAAGTCGATGCAGTATACGATGCCGATTATGTTTGGTGTCTTTTCATTGCAATTTCAAGCAGGTTTGTCTGTTTACTTTGTGTTGTCGAACTTAATTGGGATTGGGCAAGGTTTTTATACACGCCGCGTAATGGATGCTGAGAAGGAACGGCGGGCTTTGGAAAAGAAGACTGGTAATAAGGTCGCTGCTTCTCAAGATGAGTTTCCATTG
>QQUD01000101.1 GCA_008501785.1 Chloroflexota bacterium | reverse complement strand
CAATTACGAAGCAAGGTACCGAACTGGACTTGACACCAGAAAACGCAACGGCCGTTTTCGGTGAAGACTCCGGTATGTTTGCCACGTTGAGTGATGTGGCAGAACGGCCGTTTAACGAAAAAACCGTTATCTTCCAGGTAAATGGGGACAATGGCAGTTATGCCGTGGCAGCGATTACCGACTTTAACGGACGTGCCTTTTTAGGCACTGTACCGCTGCCGCCGGGAACGTACACCGTCGATGCGACATTTGGTGATGCTATCACGCTAAATGGCGATTCGATAGACCTGACAGATGATCGGTATTTGCCATCAACAGCAACAGGCACGCTGATCATTGAAGAAGCAGTGGATGAGGTTGAGCTAATTTACATGAGTGCTGGCTATACCGGAGAGATTCTTGGTGAGTGGGTGCGCAATGAAGACATTTACGTATTCGACCTGGCCACCGAAGAATGGACACTGGTGTTTGATGGGTCTGATGTGGGGCTGTACACGGCAAATGTAAACGGTTTGGCGAAGCTAGAGGATGGCTCACTCTTACTAAACTTAGGACACACCCGTTGGGTCCCGGGACTGGGTAAGGTCTATCGCAACGACATTGTGCGGTTTATTCCAACTTCGTTGGGCGAAGACACGGCAGGAACGTTTGAACTGTACTTTGATGGGTCTGATGTGGGCCTCAAAAGCGCTGCTGAAACGATTGATGCAATTGCGTTTGATGAAAACGGCCGTTTGCTCATCAGCACCATCAGTTCATTCAATGTGAATGGCTTGAGAGGCAAAGGTGCCGATATTCTCGCCTTCACCGCAACCAGTTTAGGGTCAGATACCAGCGGCAGTTGGGAACTGTACTTCGATGGCTCAGATGTAGGATTGGGCAATCGATTCAAAGAAAGCATCAGCGGTCTCTGGATTGATTCAGATAACAATCCGACCCTATCAACATCAGGCAAGTTTAAGATCAACAATGATTTCAAAGGTCGTGGCTACGATGTGTTTGTCTGTGACGCGGTTTCGCTAGGGCCAGACACAAGTTGCAATTACAGCTTCTTCTGGCGTGGCACCGATTACGGCATTGATACCAACACGATTAATGCGTTATGGCTCGAATAATAAATATCGAACCGTACTAACAATTGTGGGCAAAGCAAGTCAAAATAGCGGCTTGCTTTGCCCGTTTTCACCCACACCATCCCCGCTCGCTTTGCCCCTCAAAATTTTTATTGCTTTTTGCTTACTAAATTCTTTTTAATTAAACCAATTTTGTGGTATCAAACAGAGTATAATGGCAAAGTCAAATCAACAGTTCATCAAAAAGATGGAGAGCCAAAACATGGACAGCCGTATGGAAAGACCATCTGCTTACATTCCAAGAGATCGACGACAGGCGCTTTTTGATGGCGTCAACATGCCTGATCGTGTAGTTGGCGCTGCACTTTTTGCAGATATTTCTGGATTTACCCCATTAACCGAAAGTTTGTTACAAGATTTAGGCCCACAGCGTGGCGCAGAAGAGTTATCACGTCAATTGAATCTTGTTTATGATGCGCTAATTGCTCAGCTACATCGATTTGGTGGCAGTGTGATTAGCTTCAGCGGTGATGCAATTACGTGCTGGATAGATGGGGATGATGGGTTTCGTGCGACAGCGTGTGCGTTTGCAATGCAGGTGGCGATGGAGCAATTTACCCAAATAAAAACGCCGTCGGGCAAAACGATTTCGTTGGCGATGAAAACGGCCGTTGCCGCCGGTTCGGCTCGTCGCTTTTTAATCGGTAACCCCAGCATCCAAAAGATCGATGTACTCGCCGGTTCGCTGCTAGATGAGTTAGCCAGTGGCGAAAAGTATGCAAACAAAGGCGAAGTGGTGCTCAATAAAACGGTGTTGGACATGTTGGGAGATACGGTGACGGTGGACAGGTGGATTGGGGAAGAGGGAAACGGCCGTTTTGGCATCATCAACCCCATCACCCAAAGCGTCTTCCAAACCCCCTGGCCCGAACTTCCACCTGACAGCATTCCCGAAGACGAAGTACGCACCTGGCTGTTACCCGCCATTTACGAACGATTACGCAGCGGACGCGGTGAATTCCTAGCTGAGCTGCGCCCAGCAGTAGCCCTCTTTCTCCGCTTCTCAGGCATCGACTATGACCAGGATTCAGATGCCGCCTACAAGCTAGATAAATTCATCCAGGGTGTACAAACCATCCTGGCAAAATACGAAAGCAACCTGCTGCAACTCACCATTGGGGATAAAGGCAGTAACTTATATGCGGCATTCGGTGCGCCGCTCGCCCACGAAGATGATGCCATTCGTGCCGTTTCAGCTGCACTCGAACTATCTGATTTTTCAGAACAGTTAGATTTCATCAATGCAGTTGAAATCGGTATCAGTCGGGGCCGGTTACGTACAGGCGCTTACGGTGGTTCCATGCGCCGCACCTACGGTGTTTTAGGAGATGATGTCAATCTGGCAGCACGGTTAATGCAATTAGCCCAACCAGGTGAAATTCTGGTCAGCGCTCGTGTTTGGTCTGGTGCCAAAGATGCATTCACCTGGGAAAACCGCCCCGACACAATCATCAAAGGTAAATCAGAACCAGTCCCCGTGTATAAAGTTGAAGCACATTTTCAACCTGCCGCTATTCGTCTACAAGAACCCAACTATACGCTGCCAATGGTAGGGCGAGAAAGCGAAATTGCCCAAATCAAAGCTGTATTCCAGCCCGTTTTAAAAGGAAAAGGGCAAATTTTGCATATCAGTGGAGAGGCAGGCATTGGCAAATCGCGTTTGGTTGCAGAAATTGTGCATCACGCAACTGAATTAAAAATCAATGGGCTGGGCGGTGAGTGTCAATCATACGGCACCAAAAGCAGCTATCTTGTCTGGCAGCGCATCTGGCAAGGTTTTTTTAATCTACCGACTGAACAATCAAGAGATGAGCAACTAATTCACCTAGAAAAAGAACTTACACAAATTAACCCTTCGTTTGCAGCTCGGATGCCAATCTTAAGCCCAGTTATCAACTTGCAAATTCCCGACAATGATTTAACACATTCATTTGATGCTAAACTGAGAAAATCTTCATTAGAGTCCATGTTAGTGGATTGTCTTCGTGCTAAAACCGAACACACGCCAATGATGCTCGTGTTGGAAGATTGTCATTGGATCGATCCGCTTTCGCTTGAGTTATTAGATGTTTTGGGGCGCGGCATTGCAGATCGACCTATTCTGCTCGTCATCGTGACGCGGGCCTTACAAGCAGAGCTATCACAAGGGTTATCGATTAGTCAACTGCCACACTATGCCCGTATCCATCTATCCGAATTTACAGCAGCCGAAGCAAAACAACTGATCAATCTCAAATTGGCCCATTTTTTGGGAACTGAGGAGCAAATACCCAAAGCGTTTGTGAAAGGTATTATCAAACGCGCAGATGGGAATCCTTTCTATATCGAAGAGCTGCTCAATTATTTAGATAGTCAGGGCATTGATCCGCGAAAGATACAGGGACTGAATCAAGTTGAACTGCCGACCAGCCTACACAGCTTAATCTTAAGTCGTATTGACCAGTTGACCGAGAGTCAGAAAAGCACTTT
>QQUD01000974.1 GCA_008501785.1 Chloroflexota bacterium | reverse complement strand
CGCTAGAAATATGAACAGCGTCCCACCAAGATCAGTCGTCACATAACGGCCGTTTGCCAACACCTTCGGGTCAAACAAAATGAAAAGGAACGTGAGGTGATGGGTAAACGGCCGCTTCCACAACTGCCCCGCCCAATGAAACCCAACCAGCGCCAACCCCAACGTCAAAAACACCACTTGCAGCCGCGACAAAAACATCATTTTCGTCACATCATTGCCCAACTGCCACACTAACTGGTTTGCAAACGCATACCAATACACATCCGGCGGCTGCAAATCCCAGCTTGGGTGATCAAACGGCACCTTTAAATCAGACATCGTGATCAAAGGCAGCGCACTCATCCCATTCACCAGCGGCGGATGCTCCAAACTCAGCCGGGGATCACCCGTTTTCACAAACGCAATGCCCCGCCCAATATGATTTTGTTCATCCATCGTCGGACTGTCATCCACCATACTGTCTACCGCCAAAAAGAAAAACAGCAGCACAAAAGGTGTCAACAGCCAGGATGCCGGTAATTTTCGCCACTTTGTCATAACGAAAGGATTATATGCAAGGGTGGCAGTGTGGGCGAATTAAAAAGCCGTCACGCCATCGACGATAGACCTATGGAACCACTTCATTACTGGCATGTTACCAAGTTTGAATTACAATTCACTCCCATGAAATATTTACGAAAAAATCTATCTACCCTGCTTAAAATCATTGTCACGATTGTGGCCCTGGCACTAGTTTTACCCCAGGTAGATTTACAAGCCATTGGCAACATCCTCATTAAAGCCAATTGGACCTGGGTAATCATTGGGTTTCTATTGTTTAATGCCAGCCTGGTCGTTCGTGCGTATCG
Organism: Chloroflexota bacterium; assembly: GCA_008501785.1. The sequence goes on along the minus strand of QQUD01000974.1, from coordinate 2,759 downwards.
ATGGTTTTTGCTGCTGCGCGGTTTAGGAGTCGAAATGACATTTCGACGGCTGGTTGTGCTGTATGTCGTCGGCAATTTTTTTAATTCAGCGCTCCCTTCAGGATTTGGTGGGGATGTGATTCGGGTGGTAGAGACAGCCCGCGATGTACCCACCTCTACCGCTGCCGGAACCGTGATCTTGGATCGGCTGACGGGTTTAATCATGCTGTTTGTGATGAGTGTGCTTGTTTTGCCGTGGCAAACGGCCGTTCTCCCTTCCGTTCTCGTTTGGGTCATTATCCTGGGTGCGGTGGGCGGCGTCATCGGCGGCATTGTTTTGATCGAAGGCAGTCTGATTCGGCGTTTTGGTAGCTGGCTCCCTGGCCCACTTTCACCTGTGGGAAATGGTTTCCTGGCGAAATTATTACAGGCTGTACAAGGGTGCGGTTGGCAAGCTGTGTTAAAAGCGTGCGGCGTGTCGGTACTGTTTAACTTGATGTTAGCCAGCTGGTGGGTGGCATCTGAACTGGCACTTGGGCATTCTGTATCGTTTCTTTACAACGTCTACATTATGCCATTGGTCTCGGTGCCATTGCTCATTCCATCCTTTGCTGGATTAGGGCCACGCGAGCTGATGGTGCCAACTTTGTTTGCTGTGGTGGGGCTGACGGCGGAAACGGCCGTTTCCATCTCCCTGCTCGTCTTTGCCATCACCCGCCTCTCCGGCCTATTTGGGGCCCCCATCTACCTGATGTCTCTATTCAACAAAAAATCAAAACCTGAAACAGACAGCCAAATCAATTCAGTGCAAGCAAAATAATGAGCAATACGATTTTAAAAGAAACACAATCTGCGCAAAACAGCTTCTTTTCCATCTACAAAGAAAAATTAGAGCATCTCGCCACAAATGGTCAACACCCCAAAGCGCTTTTTATCGGCTGTTCCGATTCACGCGTCACGCCCGAACGATTGTTGGGATTAGACCCAGGCGACATGTTCATGCTGCGCAACATCGCCAACATCATCCCCCCCTACGTGCAAACCGAAATCGGCATCGTATCGGTATTAGAATATGCGGTACTCTCATTACAAGTGCCACATATCATCGTTTGTGGGCACACCGACTGCGGCGGCATTCGCAGCCTCGACCAACACATCGACATGGCTACAGTCCCCGCCCTATCCCGCTGGCTCGATCTAGCCCGACCTGCCCAGCGCGACATCGACTTCACCCTGCGCGACCTCACCCCCGAAGAGCGCCACCTTGCTATCGTCGAACGCAACGTTATCAATCAACTAAAAAATATAGAAAGCTACCCCTTCATTCAACAATCACTAGCAGCAAACAAGCTCACCCTGCACGGATGGGTCTACCATCTCCAACCACAGCAAATCACCTATTATAATTCCGCGCAAAATCATTTTATCTCCTCAACAAATCTTGATTTTGAACCCAAAAATGAAAAAACTACAAATTAAGCAAGCATACGACTTCTATAAAAAATATATTCTTCAACATACAACCGAAAAGTCTAAAATTTACACGCAATATGGATTTACTCTACAAGGGAGCGTTGGCTCAAAAGATTGGGAAGTTTTTGCAGCTATTTTGCTTGATGACAAAGCAAGACCAGGTGATGGTGCCGATTTAATGAACCACGAAGTGAAATCAGCAATAATCGGCTCAAGTTTTGAATACCAATATCATAAATTTCACGGGGTAGAAAAACTTGAGGAAGATAGAAAGGTTGATCATGTTTTTATCGCAAGGGGTCGAGATTATTTAGATATTGAAATTTGGCTTGTAAACAAGCTACAAATGATCATCTATTTTGACGCATGGTTACCAGAACTTCTTGAAAACTATAAAAACAACTTACGCCAGCGCTTTAGACGATCAGTTCCTTATTCTCACATAACTCAACATGGAAAATTAATTCTAACAATAAATGAAGGAAAACTTATTTATTCACCAATAGTTGATTTGCCAAAGGATTAAGAATATTTTGAGCAATCCAGGTAATAACCGGCACACATACTGCATCACCAAAACCAGTCAAAGACTGATTTATCCCAAGTGAAATCGGATAATCATCAGGAACACCCTGCAATCTTGCATACTCCCTTGGCGTCATATGTCGCATTTTCACTTCTCCCTTCCCAATTTGAACAACCATTTGGCGACTACTCCCCCCCCTCGCCGTTCGCAAACATCCAGCAGTATCATTTGCTCTAACTTCTGCTCGCTGTTTCCCTTTCCGCACACGGCGATACATTGTCCTAAAAGTAAAATTTTTATCATCTATATGATTCAAAATTCTTATTCGATGGGTATCATGCATCATTTCTAGATGCTTTGAAACTTGCTCATGACTCCACCACCTTTCATCATCATCCTGTAAGAATTCAACAATCTTTGACAAACCTGATTTTTTTGCTGATGGAGGTTCAGGAATTTCAAGAATATGCCAATTTAAATCAAAGTTAGATTCTAATGTATTTTTCAAAGTCTTCGTCGCAATAGACTCTGGTCTTCTTATCAATCTTAAGGCATCTTGATTGGGGTGGTCGATCTGCATTCCAAAAACAAATACTCTTGGCCGACTTTGAGGTGTAAAACGGATTGCATCTAACGAAATTACATCACATGCATAACCTAACGAATTTAATGCTTTTATAGTTAGTCTAAAATCATCCCCATTATTAGAAGTTAACCAACCATTGACATTTTCTAACAAAACTAATGTTGGTTTTTCATGGTCTTGCTTTTTTAGAATCTC
>QQUD01000642.1 GCA_008501785.1 Chloroflexota bacterium | reverse complement strand
ATCAGGTTGAGGAAGAATTAATCTCCCGTCGCAAGCTGCACCAGGAATTCAACCCGGCTTTGTTTAATGATCGTTGGGAATCCTTGTGGCCTAAAACAGCTACAGTCATCACGACCGAGAGTCTTTGGGAGAAATTTGCTCGCCAAGGTGAATCGCCCATATTAACCAGCATAACGGTTTTGCAAGATACTATCCATCAAGGTGTAGAGCGGGAATTGTTTGGGTATGGCATCATGCACGAGAGTGGCGAAGATAAACTGAAGCCAGAATCTTATGCCCATATTTATCTGGGTCCTTTTGACGCCCAGGAAATGAGTTTTCTAGAAATTAGTCATCGCACAATTCTCATACGGCCGGATCAAGTCTATGCGCTCTTCCCTCCCATTACCAAAGATGAAGTCGCCATGCTCCTAAATGGTCCCCGGCAGCGAGTTGATTCTGTTTTCCAAGCAGCACGACAATCATTGACAATAGAAGGCAGGGTAGATAAGCGTTCATTTATAACGGCCGTTTGTGAAGGTGTTCAATCTGGCTTGTTTGGATACAGCGAAACGGCCGATTCCACCATCTTACGCGGCGAAGATGCGAATCTAACCCCAAGTCACGTGCGTTTCAGTGCTCTGCTCATCAGCGAAGATGTACCCCGGCCTGTCACATCTGAAGAAGTAGCCAAGTTAGTCTCAGGTAACGGCCGTATTTCTATTCAAGATTTATACCAAAAAGCAACCGATCAGTTCGGCCCAGAACGGGTATCCGAACAATCCTTCTTGAATGCATTGCAAACCTGTGTAAAAGAGCAGCAATTTGGTTATGCTGAGACGGAAGCAGATACCCTCCAGTCAGGATTACAGGCTTTGCACCTCACCGGCTTTGTAGGAAAACCAGAGATTTTGCCACCTGACACGCGGGTTATTCGCGTCGTTGGCACTATCTCCTCACCGAGCGAATTAGCGACCGTCATGAAAGCTGCCATGAGCCTGAGTAAATTGGGCGAGTCGCAAATCACATTAGACCTTCGCTTAGAACTCAAAGGGGATGTCAACGAGCATTCTATCACGATGGCTCTTAATGAACTCAAAAATCGGGCACCGAACTTGAAGATTGAGGATCGCAAAGGGTAATTAAACTTCTAAATCAAAGAGCGGAGCAAACATGGACCCAAATTGGATAGAGAAAATCTATAATAAAGATGAAGGGCAAGACTATTTGGGCCTTCGTTTGGTGCAAGAACATATTATTGGACATTTGCTCCCCGGCATCATAACCATCACACCACGCGCCCGCTACTATGCATTTTACAGTTGGCTTAAGGTTGAGTATGCCAACCAACATCCATCAGGTTGGTCTTTTAACCGCTTCATTCGCCGTCGTGAACAAATTTTCGGACTGGCAAATGTTGCTTTTGATGATTCAGTTGTGGGGCTTACCGGCGTTACCTTGTTTACAGAGCATTGGCAGAAGCATTCAAAGGATTCAGTGGTCCCCCTTACGGCCGTCAAATATGTGAAATCTTCGAATGGCGGCTATGGTATTTATGCTGGAGTCATGAAAAACCTTCAATTGGTTGTCGAAAAAGAGGGTGGAGGGGAAGAAATATCAAAAGATGGTCAGGAGTTAGCTGCCGCTTTTGCGAAAGCCATTGAATCCACTAATTATTTCCAAAATCGTCATCATTACGATTTAGCAGATGGTATTTCTCCAGATATATTGATTGAATATGGAAAATATTGCCATTTGGACGCATTATCTGGCAGTCCTGATCGGCTGCCCACCTGCGACTTATTGTTTGCTTTGGAATCTCCCCTGGTACCAGATCCATCAGATCCGAAAACGTCTCCTTTGGGCAATATGCGCGGTACGTTGGGTGCCATTCTCGAGATGGTCAAGCAAGCGGAAGCACCCTTATCAGATGCTCAATTCCGCCATTACGCACTTTATGGCCCCTGCGCTGACTTTCAAGTTTACCAGCCAGCATCACAATTGGAACCAGTCGTTTCACAGTGGCAAATGTATCAACTACGCGATTTGTACTCATACGCCCTTTATGCACTCTGGAATTACTTTTTACACTGGTTAGAAGGTGAAGAAGAATCGCGGTTTGATGATTTTCTCACGCATTTACAGGATGAACTTGACTTAGAACCGGTTGCCCATGCGCATTCGTTTTCACTCCAATCTCCCCAAATTGCCCAAATGCCGCTGCAAACCCATTTAGCCGATTTGCTTGACAGTGCCGGTATTGCCGCAGGTCCTTTTTCACAGCGCTGCCAGGAATTTGCCAAACAAAGCCAAAGCCCACTCAATGAACAGATTTTTTACAATCACCTGGCACGTACTGGCACAAAAGAAACGCAAGTTTACCCCACCACGACCTGGTTAATATTAGGCACAATCTATCTGAGACTTTCCGGTTTATCCAAAGAGCATATGGCCTGGTATTGGGCCGATCATGGCGGCCACCGGCGGCGGTCGCTGGCCCTGTTTGTGGCTGGCATGGATGAAAAGATTCGCACCAATGCGACCGTTTTGGACACAATAGCCTGGCTTATGCAAGATTATGTCATAGCCCAGCACACAATCGCTTGTCTGGACAAATGGCGACAGCGAAAAGCAAACACATTTCATTTTCGTTATGAACAGGGCTGGTTCACCTGGGTACGCAAAGGTCGTGCTGACTTATCTGCATCACGCATCCGACAAGCTTACAATATGCTGCATGATTTGGATCTTTTTCGCGTGGATACAGATGAAGGCACAGCCCATCTTACCGAATTAGGCGAAGAAACATTAAACCTTGTCTTGGAAAGCTATCATGAATGACATCAATGAACCCATCCATTTGGTTAATGCGATAACAGAACAACAAGGGTTTGAAACGGCCGTTTACTGCACATACGGCGTAGACCTTGCCTTCTTTGAAGAAGCCATCCTTCATCCCCTGCGAGTCAATGGATGTCGTCGTCACATCATCTTTGTAGACGCAGCCCGATATGCCGATACGCTGCGAGATTTACGTGATAGTGCTAATTGGATTGGCCGAAGATATTTGCTCATTCCCATGCATATGCCCCCTTACCAAAGCTTTCATTCAAAAATGGTGTTATTGCTTGGCCCAGAGCGGGGTCGTTTACTGCTTGGTAGTGGCAATCTCACCTTTACCGGCTTTGGCCATAATTGTGAGCTGTACACTTGCCTTGATTGGCACTCAGATCAACGTGAAACTTTACCCATTTTCCAGGCCGCTTGGCAATTCATTCAAGAAATTCAAAAAAAGTATGGTCACTCCCTGGCTGTTGACAAGATTCTGAAAAAAACCGGCTATATTGCCTACTGGTTAAGTCAGGAAAACTTCGAGAACGATCATAGAACTTTGCAATTTCTCCACACTCAAAATGCCGAACTGTTGGGACAATTAAGTTCCATCATTGGTTCCGAAGCGGTCAATCGCTTAACGATTATCACACCTTTTCTTGATAAAAAACTATTGGCGTTGGAGGCATTGAACCAGCAGTTCGCACCAAAAACTATCAGACTCATCTTGCAAGACAAAGAAGCTGTGGGCGATGCTGATCTGTTGGGAAAGCTGCAGCAGCAAGGCATTCCGCTACAAATATATC